>SXOW01000138.1 GCA_005778315.1 Acidobacteriota bacterium | reverse complement strand
CTCGCCGTTCGCGAAGCGGTGGCACACGGAGACGGATCACGTTCAGTCGATAGAATAGGTCCTCGCGAAACCGGCCACTCCTTACGTGGCTGTCGATGGCGGCGTTCGTGGCCGCTATGACCCGGACGTTGGCAGTCTCAGGTTTAGGCTCTCCAACGGGTTGCACTTCCCCTGATTCAAGAAACCTTAGCAGTTTTGGCTGAATCGCGGGGTCCAGTTCGCCGATCTCGTCGAGCATGAGAGTCCCACCGGACACTCCTCGGATAACGCCAGACGCATCTTCCAGGGCGTCGGTGAACGCTCCGCGGCGATGGCCGAAGAGTTGACTCTCGGCGGTGTCTCGGGTCAACCCTGTGCAGTTGAAGGCGACAAACGACTGCTCGCACCTGTCAGACGCAGCGTGGATGAGCCTCGCGAGGACCTCCTTGCCGGTGCCGGTTTCGCCGGTAATCAGCACCGGCAGCTCACTAGCCGCGACTCGCCGTGCGAGCGCAACGACTTTCAGCATTTCGTCCGACAGGAAGACCCCGTCCGATAGGCCAGCTGGTTCCAATGGCAGCAGGGCTCGCTGGCGCTGGTTTTGCCGTCGATGGGTCGCGATTTCGACAGCGGCTGCGACGAGCCGGCGTACGGCCGCCAACGCGTCCCGCGACGGGAGGTCCGTCTTGGCGACGGCTGCGACATAGAATCGGCGCCCGCGCGTTTCGCCGACGGCCATTCGCTGAACGGGTTCGATCGCTCGCGAAATGTCACGAGCCTCTAGAGCTGTCCACTGGTGACGGGCGAGTACGGTAAGCGGGCGTCCGTTGCTGGTCGCTACCAAAGCAGCGCCGGCCGCGCAATCCAGTTCTGCGATGACCGCAAGCGCTTCTCGCCCGAGAAGCTCAGGTTGCGACGCAAGGTCTAGAATGGCTGCGGCGTCCCAAATGCCGCCGCGGTCTAGTGGCACTCGCGGGTTAACGCTGGTTCTTGGAAGTGACGCGAGTTGCTTGCGTGCGTGTTGCTCGGAGTGTGCGCTCCCCACGATCGACAGGATGCGGACCGCTCTTTCAAGATGGCGGCGACCCTCGTCGGTCCGGCCGAGTCTTGCGAGCAGACCTCCCCGTACCCTCTCCGCTTCGGCGGCGACGGTTGGCGGCAACGATCCGACTAAACTGGCTGCCTCTCCCACCACAGAAGCGGCTAAGTCCAACTCTCCGAGGTCTGTCAGAGTTTCAGCTTTCAACACTTGGAACGTGCACTCCATCGCAAGGTCGCCGCGCTGTCGCGCAAGTTCCAAGCCGACATTGGATGCCGCGAGACTCGTAGGCCATTCTCCTCGGGCTCGCAGAAGCCTGACTCGGAGCGCTAAAGGTGAAATTTGGTACCAGGAGGCCTTGAAACCTTTTACAGCCGGAAGACACTTGTCAACATCGTCCAGCAGCTCCTCGCACCTTTGATTATTTTGGCGTGCTAGTTCGAGGTCGGCGTAGCCGTCGAGCATGGCCGCTCGGACCTCTGCGCTCGGATAATCGATTCTTGACGCTCGGACGAAGTACCTTTCTGCCGCCGCGTGATCTCCCTTGTAAAGGTACATGGAGCCGAGATTGACGAGTGCCGCCGTGAGCGTGCGACGGTGACCCGATTGCATCGAGCAGGTGAGGGCTCGATTGGCGAGTTGTAGCGCTTCTTCCAGCGCCGGTCGCATGTAGGCGACGATAGATGCGTCGACGCAGTAGAGACCTTCGAGCCAGGGGTTTGGCGTCGAGTCAAGTAGCGAGCGAGCGGCGTCGAAGTGCTGGTCGGTTGCGTCCAGGATTCCCCGGCGAGCTTCAGTTCTGCCCAGAATTAGGTGGAAACGGATGGCCGCTGACCTCGTATTGACCTTCGCCACCAGTCTTGCTGTATCCGCGGCGAGCGACGCGGTGGAGCCAGGTGCGGAAACGTCGGCCAGCCTGGCGAGAAGACAAAGCATAGCGTCGCAGGTCGCCTCCACGTCCGTCGAGTCCTCACCGAGGCGCACGGCCTTCTGGAGAAGTTCGGTCGACCGCCGGAGTTTGCCGTTTTCGAACGCGTACAGACCCAGGATCGTCAGGCATCGAGAAGCGAGAGCGGGTGACAGGTTGTGCGTTCTCGACAAAGACTCAGCCAACTGCGCTGCGGCGACCGTCTCTCCCGTGTGTTGGAGGAGCTCTGCGGTTAGCGCCAACTCGCGTGAGCGGCTACTGTCTCCGGGACGTCCTGGGCTCGGAAGCAGTTCCAGCGCGCGGGCGAAGTACCCGCGGCCGGCTTCGAGCGATGCCGCCTCGTACCGGCTGTCTTGTGCTTGGTCTGACCGCGCCACGGCTGATTCCTAGCGGTTGGAGTCGTGAGCGCAGGAATCGGGGTGGTGGGCGTCTAGACCCGACAAAGCGTAGTGACCGCACCAGTCGGCCGGTCCGATCGCCAGGCCCCCCAGCCAGTCCGTCGTGGGCAACCTATCGTAGTCAAAGCGGTTACGCATTTTCTTATCGTCGCCGTCCCTCTGAAGGGGCGTTAGCATCACCTCTGGGATACCTGCCCCAAGTGAGCCGACCTGCTAGCACGCGAGCTGGATCCGTCGGTCACGCGGCGGGCAGCCATGACGTCTATCGGTCGAGACGGGCACGCGCAGCACAGTTCCTCAAAGGCCTGTTGCTGCGGCCCTATGCCGGCGGCCATGGCTGCTTGCAACTCGCGTAGCACCCGATACAAAGGGCAGGAACCGTGCCATCGTGGATCGGGGCGACAATTTGTGCCGAGTTAGGACAGCTACGTCAGGTTCGGGCCCGATGCGCCGGCGGTCTGAGGCCGTGATTGGGTCAAAAACGAGCCACGCGTGGCGGACGATTGGCCAGTGGATCAACGGGACGCGACAACCCATGGTTCGAATGAGAGTGTGCGGAGTTCTGGCAGCGCTTGCGGGCCTGACCCTGGCGGCGGCGTGCGGGGACCCTGGCCGGGCTGTGCTGACCCCTTCGGACGGCGAGGGCGGTGCCTTGGTGGGCACAATTCGTGGCGAGCCGCGGACATTCAACCACCTCCTTGCGGTCGAGAATGAGACGCTCCTGTTTTCGCGCCTGACCCAGGCCAGCCTCGTGCGCATCAACCGGACGACCGACATGGTCGAGCCGTGGCTTGCCGGGAGTTGGGAGAGCGAGGATGACGGGCGAACTCACCGACTGGCTCTGCGCCCCGACGTGACTTTTTCGGACGGCGCGCCGTTCACATCGGCCGATGTGCTCTTCACGTTCGAGGCGGTGTACGACGACGCTGTCGGGAGCCCGCTGGCCGATTCGCTCCGATTCGACGGTCTACCGATTGAGGTCACCGCGCCGGACGACGTCACGGTCGTGGTCCGCTTCCCGGTGCCGTATAGTCCTGGCGTCCGGGTGCTGGACAGTCTTCCGATGTTGCCCAAGCATCTCTTGGAGCCGGCGCTGCGAGCCGGAACGTTCCGCGACGCGTGGGATGTGACGACCGCCCCGACCGAGTTGGCGGGGCTCGGCCCGTTTGCCCTCGAGTCCTACGTTCCGGGACAGCGCCTCGTATTCGCGAAGAACCCGCGGTACTGGCGACAGGACGCGGGAGGCGTGCAACTTCCCTACCTCGACGGTATTACGCTTGAGGTCGTGTCCGATCAGAACACGGAAATGCTCCGACTGGAGGCCGGGGAGGTAGATCTGATTTCAGGGGGTGTCCGCGCCGAGGACTTCGGCGGCCTGGCGCGGGCGGCTCACGACGGCAAGGTGCAGATCCACGATCTCGGCGTGGACCTCAATGCGGACTTCCTGTTCTTCAATCTGCGTCCCGAGGCGATGGCAGACGACCCGCGCCGGTCATGGCTGCAGCACCGCGATTGGAGGTTGGCGGTTTCGCATGCCGTGGACCGGGTGTCGTTCGCCAATACCGTCTATCTGGGCCTGGCGCAACCGATCCACGGACCGATCACGCCCGGAAACGGAACGTGGTTTACGCCCGAGCTACCCAAGTTCGAGTACGACGTGCAGCGCGCCGATGCGTTGCTGGCGGGGCTGGGCCTCATCGACCGGGACGGAGACGGTCTGCGCGAGGATGCCACTGGCTCGCCGGTGCGGTTCGCCTTGCTGACGCACCAGGGCAATTCCAGCCGCGAACGAGCGACGCAGGTGCTGCAAGCAGATCTCAGTCAACTCGGGATTGGAGTCGACCTCGTACCAACCGAGTTCGGGACGCTCATTGAGCGAATCACCTCGATGGATTTCGACGCGGCATACTTCGGGTTTCTGGCTACCGATACCGACCCAGCGGGGAACCTCGACTTCTGGCTGAGTTCGGGAGCATCGCACTTCTGGAACCCCAACCAGGCGACGCCAGCGAGCGACTGGGAAGCCCGTGTCGACGCACTGATTAGCGAGCAGCTGCAGGTCGCGGACCTGGACCGACGAGTGGAGCTCTTCAACGAGATTCAGACCACCGTCGCCGAAAACCAACCGCTCGTGTACTTCGCGGCTTCGCGACTGTCTGTTGCCACGTCGACCCGGTTGACGAATGTCGAGCCGTCGGTGCTGCGGCCGCACGTCTTGTGGAACGCAGACATGTTGGCTGTCAACCCGCCGCAATGAGGAGCGGGCGCTCTGGCATTGATCCGCTTTGGTGGACACGTTCCGAAACGCGGATACGATGCCCAGCATGGGATCAAGCAAGAAGGGAAGACGTGCGCGACGATAGTTCACGGAGGAGTTCCGGACTGGCGGTGCGGCTGGTGGTCGATGCAGGCGAGACGGGCGGGCGCTCCGCGCAAGGAAGGACTAGGACGTAATGGGCGAGAAACTGGCGAAGCAGGAAAAGGGAACGGACCAGACGACCCTGGAGCGATGCGTGGAGCTGCTCGAGCGGTTGTCCAAGCGCGTGGACGACATAGACGCCCGGCTGCGCCAGCAGGCGCAGTTGACACCGGCGGTCATTCGGGCCTTGCTGGTGTCGGGCATGCCGCTGCCGCCGCCCTACGACCTCGCGGTAGGGCGCTTCGGGATGTACTCGCAGAACGAAGAGGACGGCCTCATTCTCTCGATCTTCCGGCGGGCTGGGGTTGCCAACCGGCGGTTCGTGGAGATCGGCTGCGGCGTCAACGGCGGGAACTCCGGTTTTCTGGCGCGCGAGCTGGGATGGTCGGGTCTGATGATCGACGCGCGGCGCGGCGCGGTCGAGAAAATTCGGATCAAGTTCTCGGGCCACGACGTGCGTGCGGAGAAGCAGCGCGTGACCCGGGAGAGCGTGAACGCGTTTCTGGAGAGCACGGGCTTTGCCGGCGAGATCGACTTCTTGAGCATCGACATCGACGGCAACGACTACTGGGTCTGGGAGGCGATCACCGCCTGCTCGCCGCGGGTCGTCGGCATCGAGTACAACTGGCTATTCGGGCCGAGCCGCGCGGTGACCGTACCGTACGACCCGCTGTTCGTCTTGGACGAGGCGCCGACGCGCTCCTACCGCGGCGCCTCGATTGCCGCCCTCGTGCATCTTGGCCGCCGAAAGGGCTACCGGCTGGTCGTCGGCGAACGCGTGAACGCCTTTTTCGTGCGCCACGACGTGGCCCCCGATATCATAGAGATTCCGGCGGAGCGGGCGTACCGGCATCCAGGGAACGTGGGCCTCGACCCCTTCGAGAAGATCGCCAGGTTGGGTCTTACGCTGGTCGAGGTGGGCGACCCGATTCCGGCCGGGTTGCCCGCCGCGGAAGGGGACGAGTCGTCTTGAGCGGCTTCTGCACCAAGGCGCGACTCGCCGACCGGCTGGCGACGTCGCGGCGTCGCCCGAGTACCGGGCCTACCAGGGCCTGACAGTTGAGGACAGGAATACTGGAGAGTCAACCAGCGTAGCTAAACCGTCCACCAAATCGGATGAGAGCCACTCCAGTTCGAGATGCGCGGTAACGACACTTGTCACCTCGTGGGTCCCGGTCACTGCCACGTCGGGCTAGCGAGGTCACGCGCGCACCAGGCCCATCACAATGTGACGCTGTAGACGCGGGCAACCCACCGTCCCTCGACGCATCTCCGTCATGAGCCCGTTCGCCCTCTTCCTCGCTCGCCGGGTTGCGTTCGCGGTGCTGCTGGTGCTGCTTGTGTCCTCTGGCTCCATGTGGCTTGTCTCTCTCGCGCCCGGCGACTACGCGACACAACTCAGAGGCCCGGGCGTCAGCTCGGCGACGCTGGAGCGCGACCGTGAGCGCCTCGGGTTGGATCGGTCCATCGCTGAGCAGTATGGCGACTGGCTTAGTGGGCTCGTACGACTGGATCTCGGCACCTCCCTGCGGTTTGCCAGACCTGTCCGGGAACTGGTTGGAATGCGTGCCTGCAACACGGCGATACTCGCGGCGACGGCCCTGTTCATCGCGACCCTCATCGGCCTTCCGCTTGGCGTGATTGCGGGCAGCAGTTCAGCCGCAGGCCTGGTGTCGGCGATTCGTGGCCTCTCGGTCTTCGGGATGTCACTGCCTCCGCTCTTGACCTCGATCGTGTTCGCGTTCTTCGCCGCGCGAACTGGTTGGTTCCCGATTGGCGGCATGACGAGCCTGCGCGCGGTCGACTCGGGCGCGCTCGCCGGGCTGCTAGACATCGGGTGGCATCTCGTATTGCCCGCCTTGGCGCTGGCGCTCCCGATCGCCGCCACGCTTGAACGCTTGTTGGCGCGGTCGATGCACGAGACGCTCCAGGAGCCATTCATTCTGGCGGCGCTCGCGCGCGGCATTCCCCGACGCCGTGTGGTGTGGCGGCACGCGCTCCGGGTAGCGATTCGCCCGGTGGCTGGGATTTACGGCGTGATCGTCGGTGGTCTACTCAGCGGCTCGTTTGCGGTCGAGCTCGTCACGGCCTGGCCGGGGCTCGGCAGGCTCATGTTCGACGCCCTCATTTCTCGCGATGTCCAGCTGGTTGCCGGGTGCGCCGCGGTTGGGTCGGTGTTTCTCGCGTGTGGCAACTTGCTGTCCGACTTCGCTCTGGCTGCGGCCGACCCGCGACTGCGAGAGGAGTAGCTGCGCCGACCATGGAAAGAGTGACCCAGATGCTCGGTGCTGGTCTGCTGCTGGCCGTTCTTGGGGCCGCGTTCGCCGCGCCGTGGCTGGCGCCTCACGCGGGGGAGGCGCAGTTTCGCGACTATCTTTACGCCCCGCCCATGCGGGTCCGCATTGTCGATGTCGAGGGCCAGTGGCGAGCGCCGTTCGTGCACCGGTGGCGTCTCGCCGACCGGGTCATGCGCACGTTCGAGGAGGATCGGTCGGAACGCTATCCGTTGCGGTGGTTCGTGCGCGGCCGCCTGGTCGGACTCGACGCGGCGGCAGGGCAACCATTGCTGTTGCTGGGCGGAGATGGCCTCGGCCGGGACCTGGTGTCCAGACTGTTGCTGGGCGCTCGTACGACGCTCGGCGTAGCCCTGCTGGCCGCCATTGGCGCAGTCCTCTTGGGCGTCGTCGTTGGGGGCCTGGCGGGGTACGCGGGCGGGGCGGTCGACGAAATGCTGATGCGACTTGCCGACCTGGTCTTGGTGCTGCCGACCATCTACGCGGTCCTCGCCCTCCGGGCGGTGTTGCCGGCGGTGTTGTCGACCGCCACCCTGTTTTGGCTGCTGGTCGGGCTGCTGGCGCTTGTTGCCTGGCCGTACGTGGCGCGCGGCGTTCGCGCGATTGTGGCGGCCGAGCGCGGTCGTGAATACACGTTGGCCGCAGTCGCGGTCGGGGCCGGGCCGATCCGCATTCTCGTGACCCACCTGCTTCCGGCCACCCGAGGGTTTCTCACGGTGCAGGCGACGCTGCTGCTCCCAGCGTTCATTCTGGCGGAAGCCACCCTGTCCTATGTCGGGCTGGGATTCGCCCAACCGGCGGCCAGTTGGGGGGCCATGCTCCGAGACGCGTCGAACATCAACACCATCGCCGACTTTCCGTGGCTGCTCAGCCCCGCCGCGGCGATCATCGTGGTGGTGTTCTCCGTGAATGTGGTGAGCGGCGCGGGAGGACGGGGGGGCGCGCTCGGCGCCCTCACCCGGTGACCCGATGCGTTCCCGGTGACACAATGCTGCATCCCCCGGCCCTAGCCGGGCTGACACCATCCCTGTCGTGCGCTACGCCATTACGACCTTCGGCTGCCGTGTCAATCAGGCTGATTCGTTACAGCTCGAGCTTGAGCTGCGGGCCCGTGGCGGAACGCGGACCTCTGTTGACGAGGCGGATCTCGTCGTGGTCAACAGTTGTTCGGTGACCGCGTCAGCTGACCAGGGGACGCGCCAGACACTCCGTCATATCGAACGGGTGAATCCCGACGCGCAGGTGGTGGCGACGGGGTGCTACGCCTCGCGTGCGGCCGAGGAGATTGGCGCGCTCCCCGGTGCGCCGCTGGTTGTCCCGAACGATCAGAAACACACGATTGCCGACCGCGTCTCATCCGTCGAGGCAACCACGGCCCACCGCTACGCCGACGGCCCGGGCGCCGGTGGTGCGGCGGTGTCGCCGGGCGTGGTGGGGCGCGTTGCCTTCTTGCTGCGTGTGCAGACCGGTTGCGACCAGCCCTGCAGCTATTGCGTGATCCCCTCGACCCGCGGCCGTGGACGAAGCCTTGATGCCACGCATGTGCTGCGGGCGGTGACACACGCGGCTGACTGCGGGTTCAAAGAGGTGGTGCTCACCGGAGTGCATCTCGGGTCGTATGGTCGTGATCTGGCCCGGTCCAGCTCGCTCATGCAGCTGCTTCTAGCGCTGGACACGCATCGGTCCGCGGTCACGTACCGGATCAGTTCACTCGAGCCGATGGACTGCGCGGCGGAGATCATCGACCTGGTTGGCTCCAGTGGACGCTTTGCGCCTCATTTTCACCTGCCGCTTCAGCATGCGAGCGACACCGTTCTCCGCCGCATGCAACGTCCCTACACACTGGATGCGTATCGCAAGGCGGTGGACCGCGTCCGCCACAGGATGCCGCACGCCGCGATTGGGTCCGACCTCATCGCCGGCTTTCCTGGCGAGACCGACGAGGAGGCGGGGCGCACCCTGGACTACGTGTCCGAGAGCCCGCTGACGTATCTGCACGTGTTTCCCTATTCGCCACGGCCCGATACCGTGGCCGCGCGCATGCCGAATCGCGTGCCGGGTCCCACCATCCGGGCGCGGGCACGAGCCCTACGGGACTGTGGGGCCACGCTATCGCGTCGTTTTCGGGAGCGTCAGGTCGGGACCGTGCGTTCCGGGCTGACCCTTGAGAGCGGCGCGGACGTCTTGACGGACAACTACCTCAAAGTGTCTGTTCCGTCCGGGCTCGACCGAAACCAGCGTGTCAGGGTTCGGATTACAAACGCGGACCCGCTAGCCGGGTCGCTGGTCTAGCGGTGCCGCCGCGCCCGCGCCGGCCACTCGCCACATTGCTCCACCAGGACAACGTGCGACTCCCCAAGGTAGTTGCCGCGGTGGCGCCGCGCGTGGTATCATTCGGGTCCTTGTTGTCTTCTTGTAACTCCCTATAGAGCAACTACTTGCGGATGTTTCAAGCGGTCGGCGTCAACGGACCGCAGGCAGGCGACGTCTCTGAATGATTGTTCGCGAGCAGTTTGACAACGGGTTGCGTCTCCTCACCGAGTCCATGCCAGGCGTGCGCTCGGTCAGCTTCGGCGCGTGGCTGACGCAGGGGTCGCGTCACGAGAGCGCCGAGCGGTCGGGTATTGCACATTTCGTTGAACACATGCTGTTCAAGGGGACGGCGCGGCGTTCAGCCGAGGACATCGCCCAGGAGATCGACTCCATTGGTGGGCAGCTGGACGCGTTTACCGCCAAGGAGTGTGCGGGCTACTACGTGAAAGTGCTCGACGACCATCTCCCCCGGGCGGTTGATGTGCTCGCTGATCTCCTGCTGAATCCAGCCTTTGACCCCGGTGATATCGAACGCGAAAAGAAGGTGGTGCTCGAAGAGATCAAGATGGTGGAGGACACGCCAGACGATCTCGTCCACGAACTGTTTACGCAACGTTTCTGGGCTGGCCATCCACTGGGTCGGCCAATTCTGGGCGTGCCGGAGACCGTGCGAGCGCTCGACGCCGCGAGTCTTCGGCAGCATTTTGGCCGTGCGTATTCCGCCGGCAACCTGGTCATTGCGGCAGCGGGCCACGTCGACCACGAGGCGGTCCGGGAACTGGTCACGTCCGCCTTTGGCGACCTGCGGCCCAGTGTGGACCCTCCGATTGAAAGTGCACCGCCTTCGATCCCGGGCCTGTTGGTACGTGAGAAAGCGCTCGAACAGTGCCATGTGTGTCTCGGGGTGCGTGGATACCCCGAGTCGCACTCGGATCGGTATATCTGCTACGTGCTGAACATCGTGTTGGGCGGCACCATGAGTTCGCGGTTGTTTCAGAACATCCGTGAGAAGCGCGGCCTCGCGTATTCAGTCAACAGCGGGTTCGTGTCGTATCACGACGGTGGCGCGCTGACGATCTACGCAGGGTGTGACGCCGAGAGCGTGGTGGAAGTCGTCGACCTGATCGTGGCTGAGCTGCAATCGCTGCGCGACGAGCCAATCACGATTGAGGAGCTTACCCGGGCGAAGGAGCACCTGACAGGCAGTTTGGTGCTGAGCCTGGAGAGCACGTCAAGCCGCATGTCGAACTTGGCTCGGCAAGAAATCTACTTCGGACGACAATTCACGCTCGATGACACGCTACAGGCGGTGCTGGGTGTCACGCTTGACGATGTGCACCGGGTGGCGCGGGCACTGCTCGTGCCTGGAGCCGTCGCCGCGACCGTCCTGGGCCCGGTCGCTGGTCTTGCGTTGCGAGAAGAGCAACTCGCACTGACCTAGCTGGCACGACGTGGTTGGCGCAACCGAGAGCATGCGCGGCCTGGCACGGGAGGATGACATCGGAATTCGGCTGACGGTGCTGGGTAGTGGGAGCGCCGGAAACGCGACGCTCTTGCAGGGCCCCGACCAGCCGGTGCTGATCGACGCCGGCCTGAGCTATCGCGACGTCGCGCGCCGACTGGACACGGTGGGCGTGTCGCCCCACAGTGTCGGCGCCGTCGTCATCACCCATGCGCACGGCGACCACACGCGCTGCGCGGCGCTGTTCTCGAGGCGGCACGACGTACCGGTCTTTGCGACGATGGCGACTCGGGCGATCATGGAATCGTCGGGAGCAGAGGTAGCGGCTTGGGGCCAGTTGGCGTGCGACACCAGCTGCGACATCTGTGGGTTGCGCTTTACACCGTTTGAGGTGTCCCACGATGCGGAGGCCGAAACGATGGCCTTTGTCATCGAGACCCCCGACGGGACCGTCGGCTACGCCACCGACGTGGGGATGGTGACACCGGCGCTGCGGACCAAGTTTCGGGACTGTCGGGTGTTGGTCATTGAGTCGAACCACGCTGATGATCTGCTGCAGTTTGGGCCCTACGCACGGTCGACGAAGGCACGGATCAGTGGGTCGCGTGGGCACCTGTCCAATGAATCGCTTGCGCGGTTTGTGCGCGCGGACCTTGGGCCCTCGGTCAGGTGTGTGGTGCTCGCGCATCTGAGCCGGGTGAACAACGTGCCGGAGATCGCCGAGATGACGTGTCGGGAAGCACTCGCTGGATGCGGTCGCGACGAGGTCCAGGTTATCGTGTCGCGCCAGGATCGTGTGGCGGAGACCGTGGATCTCGGGGTTTGGGCGGCTCGTCGTGGGACCCAGGGCTACCAGGTGGCGCTGCCTTTCTAGCGCGTCTATCCAGAGTCGCCGACCGGAACACGCGAAGCCCGGCCTGAAGGCGGCGAGCGCTCTCGGCGCGACAACACGGCTGACGTGACAACACGAGCATTCACCATCCACCAGGTCCGACGCACATGATCCCGCGCTATACCCATCCCGAGATGGGCCTCATCTGGGAAGAGCAAACGAAATACGACGCCTGGCTCCGTGTCGAGGTCGCAGTTACGGAGGCCATGGCAGCCACGGGCGTGGTACCGGAAGAGGCCGCTCGCGACATCGCGGCGTGCCAGGGGGTGCGGGCCGAGCGCATCGAGGAGATAGAACGCACGACCCAGCACGACGTCATCGCATTTACCACGGCCGTGGCCGAGCAGGTCGGGCCGTCGGCGCGGTGGTTGCACTTCGGTTTGACCTCCTCCGACGTTTTGGACACGGCCCTTGCCCTGCAGATGCGTCAGGCGTGCGGGTTGATTCTCGATGACCTCGATCACCTGATCGCGGCCGTCGGCGAGCGGGCGCGCGAGCATCGGGATACCGCCATGATCGGGCGCACCCATGGCGTGCACGCCGAGCCGATGACCTTCGGTCTCAAGTTGTCGCTGTGGCACGCCGAACTGCGTCGGGCGGTGAGCCGGATCGAGCGCGCGCGAGAGGCCGTCAGCGTTGGCAAGATTTCCGGCGCGGTGGGCACCTACGCGCATCTGGATCCGGAAATCGAGCAGCGCGTCTGTGCAGCGCTGGGGTTGACTCCAGCGCCCGTGGCATCGCAGGTCATACAGCGGGACCGGCATGCGGAATTGCTGAGCGCCCTCGCCATTACCGGGGCGTCGCTGGAGAAGTTCGCGGTCGAGGTTCGAGGGCTGCAGAAGACGGAGATCGGCGAGGTCGAGGAAGGGTTCGCGAAAGGGCAAAAGGGCTCCTCCGCCATGCCTCACAAGCGT
>SXOW01000137.1 GCA_005778315.1 Acidobacteriota bacterium | reverse complement strand
CGGCACCGGGAAGACGACCACGGTCGGGCGCCTGGCGCGGCTGTTGACGCTCTCGGGCAAGACGCTGGTGATTTGCGCGGCCGACACGTTTCGCGCCGCCGCGGTGGAGCAACTCGAGGTCTGGGCTCAACGTGTCGACGCCGACTTCGTCAGGGCGCGCCCCGGTTCGGACCCGGCCGCGGTGGTGTTCGACGCGATCACCGCCGCCACCGCACGTGGCCGGGACGTGGTTCTGGTGGATACCGCTGGACGCTTGCATACGCGTGCGAACCTCATGGACCAGCTCGACAAGATTCGGCGCGTGGCTGACCGCGCTGCCCCCGGTGCGCCCCATGAGACGCTGCTCGTGCTCGATGCGACCGTGGGGCAGAACGGACTCGCCCAGGCCAGAGGCTTCCTGGAGTCGGCAGGCGTGACCGGCGTCGTACTCACGAAACTGGATGGGACGGCGAAAGGGGGCGTCGCGGTGGCGATTGCGTCCGAGTTGGGGGTCCCGATCCGCTACGTCGGTGTCGGAGAGCAACTGGACGATCTGGTGCCGTTTGCGCCGGCTGAGTACGTGGACGCCCTGTTCGAGCCAGTGTGGTGATGCTGGAGAGCACGGCCGACGACGAGGCGCGCATGGACGAGGCGCTTGCGCTTGCGGCCCGTGGACGCGGCGCGACGAGTCCGAACCCCATGGTCGGCGCCGTGATTACCAACGGCGGTGTGACGCAGGGCCGCGGATACCACGCCCGTGCGGGAGCACCGCATGCCGAGGTTGTGGCGCTGGAGGAGGCCGGAGAGTCCGCTCGAGGAGGGCGACTCTACTGCACCCTGGAACCGTGTTGTCATACCGGCCGCACGGGGCCCTGTGCCACGCGGGTGGTCGAGGCGGGGCTTCGTGAGGTGTTCGTGGCGGTCGAGGACCCGAACCCACGTGTCAACGGGGCCGGCCTCGCCTACTTGCGCGACCACGGCGTGACGGTGTCGGTTGGGCTCCGGCGCGCTGCGGCCTCCCGCCTCAACGAGGGTTTCTTCACCGTCCAGCGGCGCGGGCGTCCCTTCGTCACGATGAAAGCGGCGATCAGTCGCGACGGCTGCATCGCCGCGGCTCCGGGCCAACGGACCGCATTGACAGGCCCCGCATCGGCGACGCACGCGCACGGCGTCCGCGCCACGGTCGACGCGATCGCGGTCGGTTCAGAAACGGTGCGCGTGGATGATCCGTTGTTGACCGCGCGCGGTGTCGCGCGGGTCAGGCCGCTCGTGAGAGTGCTGTTCGATACACGGATGCGGACGTCACCGACCGCGCGCATTTTCGGGACCCTCGATGAAGGTCCGGTGATCGTCATGACGACCGAGGCGTCCGTGAGAGCCTGGCCGAGGCGGGCCGCCGCGCTCGAGGCGTCGGGAGCGAGGCTCGAAGTCTTGCCCGCGCGCGATCCGGCCCTCGCGCTCTCCCGGCTAGTGGCACACGAGGTCTGTGACCTCCTGGTCGAGGGTGGAGCGGTGCTCCAGCGAGCGATGTGGGATGCGGGCGTAGTCGACCGCGTGCGGCTCTATATTGCACCGATGACGCTCGGGGCAGGGGCGGTGCCGTGGATGACAGCTGGCGGATTTTCAATGGCGGATCACGGCGGCGAATCGCGGAAGCTGGGCGACGACGTGCTGTGGGAGGCAGATGTTCAACGGGTTGATTGAAACGTGCGGCACGGTGGCCGCGTTGCAGCCGATCCCGGCTGGCTTCCGTATCCTCGTCGCGACGGCGCTGGCGCCAGAGCTGGCCCTCGGAGAGAGTGTGGCCGTCAACGGTGTCTGTCTGACGGTGGTCCAGACGGAGTCGCCTGATGGGCGGGTTGACGGCAAAGCGGTCTTCCACGCGGAGATTTCCCCCGAGACGGCGCGGGTGACCGGGCTCGGGACCTTGCAGGCGGGTAGCGTGGTCAACCTTGAGCGATCGATGCGGGCGGACGCGCGCGTGGGCGGGCATTTCGTCCAGGGCCATGTGGACTCCACCGGTCGGATCGACGCGGTCCGCCACGAGGCAGATTTCCATTGGGTCACGATCGCATTTCCGTCGGCGCTGGCTCCGCTGTTTGTGCGAAAGGGGTCCGTCGCCGTCGATGGCATCAGCCTGACGGTCGCGGAGTTGGCGGGCGCCCAGTTCGACGTGCAGATTGTTCCGTTTACGTGGGAGCACACGAATCTTCGTCACCTGGACGTCGGGGCGACCGTCAATCTGGAGTGCGATATCATCGGAAAATACGTCGTTCGAGCGTTGGAGGTCGGCGAGTTCGCGAGACCCCGGCTCGATCGTGAGGAGCACGATGGCTGAAGCACCCACACCCACGCGGACTCGGAGGAAGACACCGCCACTCACGCTCGCCGCGCGTCAGAGGGCGAATGGCTTCGCGCCGATCGAGGACGCGCTGGCGGCGATCCGGGCCGGCCAGATGGTGATCGTCGTCGATGACGAGGATCGGGAGAATGAAGGGGATCTGACGATCGCGGCGGAAAAAACGACCCCGGAAATCATCAATTTCATGGCCAAGTACGGCCGGGGTCTGATCTGCGTGCCGATGGTAGGAGCGCGGCTCGATCAGCTCGATATTCCGCTGATGGTGCGGGACAACTCTTCACAGTACAACACCGCCTTTTGCGTGTCCGTCGAAGCGAGAGAATCGACGAGCACCGGTATTTCGGCCGCGGACCGCGCGATGACGGCGCGCGTAATGGCGGACCCGAGGTCGGTGCCCGGCGATCTGCTGCGTCCGGGGCATATGTTCCCGTTGCGGGCCCGGGAGGGCGGCGTGCTCGTGCGAGCCGGCCAAACCGAGGCGGCAGTCGACCTCGCCAGAATTGCGGGACTGGAACCGGCCGGCGTGATCTGCGAAATCATGAACGAGGACGGCACCATGGCGCG
>SXOW01000136.1 GCA_005778315.1 Acidobacteriota bacterium | reverse complement strand
TTGAACACTCAGGGAGAGAAATGCTGACCCAGCTCGTCGGAGCCGCCGCGATCACCGCCAGTGAAACTGAGGAACGGGCGCCATTGTGGATGCCGGACTGGATGTTCGGGCTGTCTGAGCTGGGCCCGGTTGGCGGGACCGCCGTCGCCGGAGAACCCGGCCTCGCCGGTGCCGGCCACAGTCGATATGACACCGGTGGTGGCATCGACCCGTCTCACCGCGTGGCTGTCGCGTTCGACGAGATAGAGGTGCCCGTCACGATCGAACTGGATTTCGTTCGGCATGTTCAGCGCGGCCTCGGTGGCCGGCCCGCCGTCGCCGGCGTATCCCCGTTCGCCCGTGCCCGCGATGACGGTCGTTCGTCCGGTGGTCAGGTCGAGTCGCCTGATCCGCTGGTTGTCGAGGTCGCAAAAATAGAGCGCGCCGTCCGGTCCGATGACGACGCCGTACGGGTTGGCCACCTCACGGTCGGAGAGCCCTGCCGCGCCGTTGCCGATGACGGTGGTCACGGTTGCCGCGGTGAGTGGTTGAGCGGCCCCCAGGACCGCGCAGACCACGGCAAGCAGGCGAACAGCGTTGAGGGCCGGGACTCTCACTGGGTGCATAGGTGCCTCATGTGAAGTGTATCTGGCGGCGGACGCGCCACAGCCTCTCGCGCGTTGTGTGGGTGCGCGACGCCGGAATCGTTGCGGCATGACGGATGTCAGAGCGCGTCACGAATAGCCTGCGCCCGGACTTCCAGCGCCACCGCGTCGTCGTGTCTGTCCATGCCGCGGAAGACGACCGCGTATTCCTGGAGGACCGTCAGCAGCTGGTCCTGATCCGGTTCCGTCTGATCGAGGGTATGGGCCAGCACCTCACGGTAGAGCGCCTCTGCATCGCGGTAGCGCCCTTCCCGTAGATACAACCCGGCCAGTGACGTGCGTATGACAAGCACGTCGGCATGCTCGGGTCCGAGCGTCCAGTCCAGTATGCCGAGTGCACGTTGGAACAGTGGCTCTGCTTCCTCAGGCCGATCGAGCACCGCATAGAACACCGCGAGGTCGGCGGCGAAACGAGCAACCCGGGGCGATTCAGGTCCATCGATCCGCTCAAGGCGGGTCAACGCCTCTTCATACAGGGGCTCCGCCTCGGCGTCTCGCGCCTGGGCGTGGTAGAAGTCGGCCAGGTTGCCCAGCGTGATGGCGAGACGTGGGTCCGACGGCTCAAACTCGAGCGCGAGTTGTTCGGCGGCTGCGAACCATTGTTCCGCGGCCTCGAAATCCTGGTCCTGATAGGCGAACGCTGCCGCCTCCATGTACTGCTCCCAGGTCTGCGTCTGGCAGGCGAGCACCCAGACGAGCGCGGCTGTGATCGCCAGGGGGCGCCGGTCTAACCGTAAGGTCGACCGGTGTTGTCCCCCAGCAAGGCGGCTCATCGCGCGGTTCATGGTGTTGCAAGATGGACGAGCGCGCCGCATTGGATCTCACCGCACGGTTCCGTTCAGACGCTGATGTCTGGTCGACCCGAGCGTCGCGACTGTGCCGAATTATAGCCCGCGCACCCTGGGATGTACTCGCGCGCGCGACACGTCGCGCGCCTGCCCTCCGTCCGTGTCTTCCCCGGTGGACCACCCAGGTATAGACTGCCACCAGATACTAGGCGGCCGTGACGGCCGACGGGTGAGGAGGTGGCGATGTCGGGTCTCTCGGCGGATGAACTGCAAGACGAAATCGCGTTGCACTGGAACTGGCTGGAGGAACATCCAGACCCCTGCGTGGTCGTGTCGGAGCGCATGGAGTTCGTCTACGCGAACGCACCGGCCAGAGCCCTCGTGCCGCCAGTGTGGTTTGGGAAGCACTGCTTCGAGCTGCTGCCGGTGGTCGATCAAACATGCGCGTTCCATTGTCCGAAGATCACCTCCGTGACGGAGGCGACGGAGGTCGTCTACTGCGAGGAGACGGTGTGCTCGCACGGTGCCGACTGCGAGGTGTTCGGTGTGGGCCTGATCCCGCTGGGGCCTGGTCGCGAGGACCGCGGTCGGGCGGTGTTGATGATGCGCGGCAAGAGCGTGATCACGCCGGGTCTCGACTTTGAGTCGCGGTTGGTCCGTGATGCCGAAGCGATGCGGGACCGGATTGTGGCCAAGGGGGCATGAGCATGAGGTCGAGGGTGGCGAGTGTTGCGGTGGCGGCGTGGCTCGGGGTCGGGAGCATGGCCCCGGCGCAGACCGGTGAGTGGCGCGCCTACAGCGCCGACCTCGCCGGCAGCAAATACTCGCCGCTCCACCAGATTACGGCCGACAACGCCGCCAGTCTGCAGGTCGCGTGGCGGCAATCGACCATCCCCGCCGCCGTGCGCCAGGGTAGCGACGTCCGTCCTCCGGCGGTCGTGCAGAACACGCCATTGATGGCCGATGGGCGTTTGTATGTGAGTACCGGTCTCGGCACCGTCGCCGCCCTGGATGCGACCACCGGCGACGTGGTCTGGTTTGACCCGCTGCCGGAGGGCGTCACGAGCCGTGGGGGCGCCAGCCGTGGTGTGGCCTACTGGGACGATCCCGACAGTGACGATGCCCGCGTCGTCGCGGTGATTGGCTCGACGCTGGTGGCGTTGAACGCCAGCACCGGAGCCAGATACCCAGATTTCGGCACCGGCGGCGAGGTGGATCTGACCCAAGGCTACGACACGCGGCCGGTGACGGAGTTCCGATGGCGCTCGGCGCCGCTAGTCGTCAACGGCGTCGTGATCATCGGATCGTTCGAGACCGACTTCACCAACGACACCCAACCGGCACGCAAAGAGATGCCGCCTGGCGACGTCCGTGGTTTTGATGTCCGCACGGGGCAGCAGCGGTGGATCTTCCATACGGTGCCGCAGGAGGGCGAGGTCGGAAACGACACCTGGCTCACCGCCCCGAATGAGGACCAGCCGTCGTGGGAGTACACCGGCAACACCAACATGTGGGCGTGGCCCAGCGGGGACGAGGCGCTCGGTCTGGTCTATCTGCCCCTGTCGACCCCCACCAACGACTACTACGGCGGTCACCGTCCCGGTGACAACCTGTTCGCGGAGAGTCTGGTGTGTCTCGACGCCCGAACCGGTGAACTCGTCTGGTACTTCCAGGCGGTCCATCACGGCGTATGGGACTACGATTTTCCGGCCGCGCCGAATCTGGTCGACATCACGGTCGAGGGGCGGGTCATCAAGGCCGTGGCCCTGGTGAGCAAGCAAGGGTTCACGTATGTGTTCGATCGCGCCACCGGCGAGCCGGTCTGGCCGATTGAAGAGCGTGCGGTCTCCGCGGGCAACGTCCCCGGTGAGTGGTACGCGCCCACCCAACCGTTTCCGACGAAGCCGCCACCGTTCGAGCATCAAGGCGTGTTGGTGGACGACCTCATCGACTTTACGCCGGAGTTGCGCCGGGAGGCCGAGGACATCTTGGCCGGGTACGTGTCGGGGCCGCTGTTCACACCGCCGACCGTGATCGACGAGCGGCCGGGTGGGACGCGTGGCACGATTCAGTCCCCGGGACTGGTGGGAGGTGCCGACTGGAACGGGGCCGCGGTGGACCCGGAGACAGGCGTGCTCTTCGTTCCAACCGCGCGCACCCCGGCCGTGGTCGGGCTCACCCGCTCGGAACACCCGCGGTCGAACGTCGACTTTGTCATGACGGCCCTGGACATGGCCGAGGGGCCCCGTGGCCTGCCCCTGTTGAAGCCCCCGTATGGTAGCCTCGTGGCCATCGATCTCAACGAAGGCGAGATCAAGTGGAGCGTGCCGAATGGCGATGGCCCGCGCGACCATCCGGCGCTGCGTGACCTCGACCTGCCGCCGCTGGGTCAGTCTGGCCGAGTGTCGCCGCTGGTCACCCGCAGTCTGGTTTTCCTAGGCGAAGGGGTCGACCGTGGCATGGTGTTCCTGCCGGAAGGGGTCGGAGGGAAAGTGCTCCGCGCCTACGACAAGGAAAGCGGTACGGTGGTCGCCACCGTGACACTGCCAGGCGGCACCAGCGCGGCGCCCATGACCTATATGGCCGACGGTAAGCAGTTTATTGTGGTCACCGTGGGTTGGAGCGACATGGAAAGTGAGTGGGTCGCCCTCGCACTGCCCTGATCGAGGCCAGGGTCCAAGAGCCGGCCCCTCGACGCATTTCGGAGCTAGGGCTTTCGGGCCCGTCCAAGACCTGACAGGAGATACCCGATGAACAGACACAAGTCGCTCGCCCTCGGCAGCGTGACGCTCGGGGCGCTGGTGGCGGTGATGGTGGCCGCGCCCGGACTGACCGCGCGCCAACCGGCCGTCGCGATCGACGTGGCGATCGACGAGGACGATATCGGTGGAATCGTCACGGGCCCCGATGGCCCCGAAGCGGGCGTCTGGGTGATTGCAGAGACGACTGACCTGCCGACCCGGTTCAATCGGACGGTGGTCACCGACGACCAGGGACGGTATGTGGTGCCGGACTTACCGGACGCAACCTACGATGTGTGGGTCCGCGGCTACGGCCTGGTCGACTCACCCAAGGAGCGCACGTCGCCGGGCGCACGGCTGGATATGGACGCCGTCGTGGCGCCAGACGCGCACGCCGCGGCACAGTATTTCCCCGCCGGCTACTGGTACTCGTTGCTCGAGGCGCCCGGCCCAGACGAATTCCCCGGCACCGGGCCAGACGGGAACGGTATCTCTCCGGGTATTACGGACCAAGGCACGTGGTTGCGCGGGCTCAAGTCCGGCGGATGCACGGCGTGCCACGCCCTGGGGAACAAGGCGACGCGGGAGATACCACCGGAGCTCGGCGAGTTCGACTCGCTGGTCGACGCCTGGGACCGCCGTATTCAATCGGGCCAGGCCGGAGGCAGCATGAGCGGGGCCCTCGACCAGATGGGACGCCGCCGTGCACTCGAAATGTATGCCGATTGGACCGGGCGGATCATGGCCGGCGAACTGCCCCCAACCCCGCCGCGGCCGCAGGGGGTGGAGCGTCACGTGGTCATCACGCAGTGGGATTGGGCGGACGAACGTGCCTATCTTCACGACGAGGTCTCGACAGACAAGCGCAACCCGACGGTGAACGCGAACGGCCCTATCTATGGAGCGCTGGAAGCCAGTGCGGACTACGTCCCGGTGCTCGACCCCACCACGAATAGCATCCGGGAGGTGCGGGTCCCTTTGCGCGATACCGACACGCCGTTGGCCGCGGGGCCGCCGATGGCGCCGTCGCCCTACTGGGGCGAGGAGGCTATCTGGGACAGCCGGGCGAACATTCACAATCCGATGCTCGATCAGGACGCCCGCGTCTGGCTGACATCTCGCATCCGTGGTCCCGAGAACCCGGCCGACTGCCTCGCCGGGTCCAACCACCCGTCGGCACGGGTGTTCCCCAGCGAAATTGCCAATCGACACCTCGCCGTCTACGATCCGGCGACCGACCAGATGACGCTCATCGGGACCTGCTTCAGCACGCATCACCTGATTTTTGCCGAGGATGAGAACAACACCCTCTGGACGAGCGGCGGTGGTCAGGTGCTCGGCTGGCTGAACACCAAACAGTTCCTGGAGACGGGCGACGAGATGGCATCACAAGGGTGGAGCCCGCTCGTGCTCGACCACAATGGCAACGGCCGACGTGATGCGTACACGGAGCCAGACGAACCACCGGTGGCCTCGAAGGACCGCCGGATCAGGACCGGTTTCTATGGCGTCTCCGTGGACCCCAACGACGGCTCGGTGTGGGGATCTTCGTTGGGGATGCCCGGAGCACTCCTCCGCTTCGCGCCGGGCGCCGATCCGTCATCCACCGGCCTCACCGAGATCTACGAGGTGCCGTGGCAGAACCCCCGCGCCGCGGTGCA
>SXOW01000135.1 GCA_005778315.1 Acidobacteriota bacterium | reverse complement strand
TCCGACGCCATCGACATTGTCGAGCGGCACCAACACAATCGTGTCGTTGCCCGCCATGCGTAGTGAGTAAAAACCGCAGGTCGTCCCCATGATAGTCCGGTCTTCGATGCGTTCAACCACGCCGAGACCATGATTTGGGTAAATGACCTTGTCTCCAACCTCGAATGTCACACTGCCCCCAGTTGGATCCGAGTTCCGTAGCGTCATTAGCCTTGTGACTATAGCCGATTTTGCACTTGCGATCAACTGCAAACCTCTCTACAAGAGTGAGTTAGCTCAATCAAGCCGCGGTTTGGGCAGCATGTTCGCGGGGTGCACACCGGGCTAAATTATTGCCATTTCAGACGGTTGCGCGGGTTGCCTCAGGTATCCAATCGATTGGACGACAATATCGTTGTTCTTGACTGGGCATCGCCTTTGGCAAGAAGTCATCCTACTTGGCTCAATGAATGTCGGATTTGTCAGCTCACGAGCCACCAATCGCAAGCTTCTCCTCCACTGAAATCCTGTTAGAGTGGGCCACATGCGCATTCATGCAGCACTTGCGGCGACTGCCTTGGCGACCGTCATCCTGTCGCCAGTTTCTCCAGCCACGCTGGTGGCGTGGCAGACGGCGCCCAACCTGGCTCCCTACGTCCCAACCCCACTCGACGTGGTACATCGGATGCTCGAGCTGGCTGACGTCACCGAAGATGACGTGGTCTACGACTTGGGGTGCGGGGACGGCCGCATCGTCATCGAGGCCGCCCAACGATACGGTTCCCGGGGCGTCGGTATCGACTACGATCCGGAGCGTATCGCCGAGGCCCGGGCGACGGCGCAGCGCCGGGGCGTGGACCACTTGGTCACCTTCCGGCAGGAGGATGCGCTGACTACGGACGTGTCCGAAGCCACCGTGGTCACCCTCTATCTACTGTCATCGTCAAACCGGAAACTCCGGCCCAACCTGACCCGACAATTGCGCCCAGGTGCGCGCATCGTGTCGCACGCGTTCGGGATGGGTGACTGGGAACCAACGGAAACGCAGGCCTTCGAGGACCAGCGAGGCAACACACGCACAATTCATCTTTGGCGCACGGACGGAACCGTGAGACCATGACGCGGCGTCGTCACGGAGCATCCCGCACCGGGCCCCCGTGCAGGGCCCTGTAGGGGGGACCACCGTCGGCGGCGAGGCCCTCCCGGGCCGTACACGACCACCCTCCGTGCCGGAGTGGTGAAACTGGCAGACGCGCGGGACTCAAAATCCCGTGGAGCTTGGCTCCGTGTGGGTTCGACCCCCACCTCCGGCACCATTCGTTTCAACGGGTTACGGGCACCGCAGGGCTCAGACGCTGTGTTGAGATCGGGATCCTCCGCTCCTTCCTGTTCTTGGCGTTCGGGGCGAGCACCCGAATGAGTCGCTCCTGCCAGAGCACATGGTTGTTCCGCAGGAGCAACATCTCGCCGCGCCGCATCCCCGTGTCGAGAGCAACGATGATCCTCGCCCGCATCAAGGGATCTCCTGCGGCGGCCCCGCGCAGCCTTGCCTCTTCATCGCTCTGTAGTCGGCGATGCCGGTGATTGTTCTCCCGGAGCATGCGGATCCCGCGGCTCCGACCGAGAAACGGGGTCTTGTCCATCAAGCCCCGGTCGATGGCCCAGTTGAGACCAGTTGACCCTCGACTTCGCCGCCACGGGTCGGCCGCTCAGGCCCGGGCTGTCCACTCAGGACGTGAATATCCTGACGCCAGGCTCGGTGTACGGCGACCGCATCAACTTTGTGGACATGCGCTTCGCCAAGATCTTGCGGTTCGGCACGACGAGAACGAACGTGGGCCTGGACCTGTTCAACGTCAATACGCCCACGGCGTACGAGACGGTGTACGACCCGGCAACCAACGGGGCGCGCTGGATGCAGCCCACAGCCGCACTACTGCCGCGGTTAGTGCGGGTCAACGTGCAGTTCGACTTCTGAGCCGTCGCGTTCGCCATCCGGCGTCGTCACGATGGCAAGCGGCCGCCTCACTCGGTACTCGAGGAGGCGGCCGCGGTCACGTCCAAGGGCCCAGGGAGGGCCGAGTTCCCGGATGTCCCGCAACAGTGGGCGTATGCGCACGGTCAGCGGCGAGCCGGTGCGGCGGGCAGGAAGTTCTCGAGCGCCCACACCTCCATGCTCAATTTGTTCCCGGAAACGAAGACCAACTGGTGGCCATCAGGGTGCAGCTTGATCCTCCCCCCCGCGTACGGCATCACACGGTTGGCATCGAAGTCGAGTTTTCTCGGCGCTGCGCCGTCGATCGGCACCAGCCATAACTCGCTCGTTGCACCGTCAGGTTTCGTCATCTTCTGTACGAGAATGCCTCGGCCATCCGGCGTCCATGGCCTCGATGTACCGTTCACCCACTCCGGCTGGTTCACGCGAAGCAGGTCGCGCGGTTCGCCGCCGTCGACGGGGATGAGCACAACAACGGCCGACTGGCCTGACGCCTCCGACCGATAGGACGCGATCCATTGGCCGTCAGGCGATAAGCTGATATGGCCCATGCAGCCGTCAGGCACGACCACGGTGTCGTTCGCTCTTGTCTTGCCCGACACGAGGATGCGTTCGTTGCCGGACGTCAGGTCACGCTCGTAAATCGCGCAACGCCTGCTGTGGTAGTACATCCGCCCGCCGTCGGGCGACCAGAAGAACCCCTCACCACTCAAGTCGTCATTTGGGAACATGATCGGCACGACGTCTCCGCTGCGCGCGTCGATGCGGAACACCCCGTAGCGGCCTTTGAGATCCGCACCCAATACAGCGAAGGAACCGCCATCGGGCGCCCAGGTCAGTCCCGCAAGGTTCCCCACCCTCGGTCGGGGGTGCAGTTCTCTCACGTTCCCTGTCTCTGTCGAACGAATAGCCACGACGAACTCCTCGCCCCGGACAGAGACATATCCGAGAGATGTCCCATCGGGCGACCACGTGGGCTGCATGTTGGATCCCGTGAAACGCTGGATCGGCCTCACCGGCGGAGCGGTCTGCTTGCCGGTCGTGAGATCGATCGACTCCACCTCGATGTCCGAGGGGCTTGCCCTGACCCTGAGGTACAACGCGCCGGATCGGGTGATGCCCAACGGCGACACGTTTCCGATGTCCGGCTTGACCAGGTTGGGCGCCCCCTGCGGCGTCCGCTCCACAAAGCCCTGCGCCCACAGGCCCATGGCGCTGCTTCGATCGCTGGCGAACAGCAGGTGCCGCCCGTCCGGCGTCCAACCCATGACCAGGTCATTGCTCGGATGCGAAACGGCCGGCACCTCACGGCTCTCATCCACGGCCAGGACGAAGACGTCCCGCTCTGAGCTGTTCTCGCTAACCGGCAGGTCGAAGGCGACGTCTCGGCTGTCCGGCGAGAAGAACATCCTGGTCGGGCCTCGCCAATCGACAGATTTCAGCACGCGCAACGCGCCGTTGGACACCGCGATCAACCCGATTTGCGCGGTAAAGTCCGGGCGCCGCAGGCTCACCGCAATCCACGTTCCATCCGGTGACCAGTCCATTGGGGCGATGTAACTCACTTCGTCGTCGCCGAATACAGTGCGGGACACGGGCACGCCAGTCCCCTGCAGGCTCGCGACTCGGACTTCGTCTGTGTCTGGCTTTGCGGGCACCAGTTGTAGGCCACCTGTGCGCTGTCCTTCGAGATCGCGGACGCGTAGGTTCCGAAGTGGGGTCCAGGGCCAGGGTACCCCCCGGTCGTCAGCCGCCGGTCGGTGCCACTCGTCAGCTCGCGCAGGACGAGCGCGGTATTGAAGTTGTCGACGTAGGTCATGTACCGGCCATCCGCGGATATCGCGTACTCGGTGTCCCAGCGGGCGCCGGCAACCTCCGGTGTGTCGTTGCTCCACACCGTTCGCAGCGTTACGGCGCGCGGCCCGTCCGAACGGGTCACACCGCCCAGACGCGCGCGCGCCAGCGTGACCACGTCCGTCTGGTCCCCGTAGTCGCGCACGAGCTGTTCGTACAGGCCGCGCGCCTGGACGTCGCCGAGCTTCTGATAGCACTCCGCGACTCGCAGCAGCGCCTGTGCCGCCAGCGCGCGGTTGGGTCCGGCCTGCGCGGCGACCTGCTTGTAGATCACGATCGCCTCGTTCAGTGTCGTGCTGTTCTCTTCCAACAGGCGCGCGCGCTCGAACAGGGCCCCAGGACCCTGGGGGCCTTGCTGCGCGCCGACGATCAACGACATCGCGGAGACCACCGCAAGCGTCGTGACCGCTACCCACCGCCGTGTCGCATCGAGTGTCATGTTCGCCTCTCTCTCGGGCCGCGGCACGTGCGACCCGGAGGCCGTTCTGACGAGTCGCTTCGTGAAGAGCATGAAGGCCACGTCAAGGTTTGGAGGAGGTTCCTTCGAACCGGTACCCCACACCCCGCACGCCGATGATGTGCGCAGGCCGATCTGGGTCGTCTTCGAGCTTGCGCCGGAGCGACGACATGTGGGTGTCGACCGTGCGATGGGTGACGTGCACGTCCTTGCCCCACACGGCGTCCAGAAACTCGTCGCGCGTGATGACCTCTCCGGCCCGACGGACGAGCAGCGCCAGAATCTCGAACTCCTTGGGCGTCAGCTCAACGCTTTCGCCAGCCCTCGACACACGGTGGGCAGGCACGTCGACCTCGATCGCGCCGAAGGTCTGGCGGCGCTCCGGCGCGCGGCCGTTCGCCCGCCGCAGCCCGACCTTGATGCGGCCGACCAGCTCGCGCAGCGAGAAGGGTTTCGTGACGTAGTCGTCCGCGCCAGCTTCGAATCCCGTGACGCGGTCGGCTTCCTGTCCTCTGACCGTCAGCATGATGATCCAGAGGTCGGACCGCTCTGGCCTGAGCGTACGGCACACCTCGAACCCGTTCATGCCCGGCAGCATCAGGTCGAGGAGCAGGACATCCGGCCTGGACGAGCGCGCCACTGCCACCGCCTCAGGTCCGCTAGCGGCCACGTGCACCTCGTAGCCTTCGAACGCGAGCTCGCCCTGCACCGCCATCACGATCGCCGGCTCGTCGTCTGCAACGAGGATGCGAGGCATGGGGCTAGACGCCGTCCTGGACGGGAAGCCGCAGGCTGAATCGACTGCCGCACGTGCCGTTGCTCTCGACCTCGACGGATCCGCCGTGTGCTTCCGCGGCAGCCTTGACGAGCGAGAGGCCTAGGCCGGTGCCGTGCACATTCTCGCGGTCGCCGCGCCGGCTGCGATAGAACGGATCGAAGATGCGGTTGACGTCGGACGGCTCGATGCCGATGCCTTCATCGCACACGTCGAGCCGCACGACGTGCCCGGAGCAGTCAATCGCCACGGAGACGGTCGTTTCAGCGGGCGAGTATTTGATGGCGTTGTCGAGCAGGTTGCCGATGGCATCAGTCATCGATTCGCGGTCGAGCGCCAGATCGGGAATGCCGTCGCCCACGCGTATGTCGACCTGAATCCTCTTGGCCTCCGCTTGCGGTCGCACGCGGTCAACGGCCGACCGGACCAGTGCCGCCAGGGAACCCTGGCGGAAGGCGTACTCCTTCTGTCCGCTCTGCACCTTCTGCGACTCGAGCAGGCGGTTGACGAGGCGCTCCAGGCGGTCGGTCTCTGCGCCGATGGCGGCGTAGTACCGAGGCGGCGAATCTTCTGGTGCCAGGCGGCCGCTCGCCAGGCGCTCCCTGAGCAGGCGGATGCTCGTGAGCGGGCTCTTGAACTCGTGCGTCACGCCGGCGACGAAGGTCGACTGGAGCCGCGCCAGCGCGATCTCACGCCGCACGACCCACGCCGTCATGACGAGACCTGCGGCGAGCACGACGATGGGAAGGACGACCGTGGCGTAGCTCAACAGGCGTCCGCTGGCTGGCAGCGATGCGCCCGTGAATGCCAGTTGCCACTCGCTCACCGACTCGAGACTTACGGATTGCCACTCCGTCCCACCCTCCAGGCCGCCCCGGACGGCCACACCGTGTCGATTCCGCAGCAGCGTCCGGAACGCGTGTCCGGCGAAGAGGGGATCGATCGTCTTCGCGAAGAAGGCGTTCAATCGCCCCCCGACGAGAGCGGTGCCGATCCATGAGCGGGCGGTCTCGTTCGGCGGCGACCACACCAGCAGCGTGTCGCCCTCGGTTCCGGTGATGAAGTCGGCTCGCGATGGCGGGGTGCGGCCGTCACCGAACGACCTCCGCACGAGCGGCTCGAGCGACCCCAGTTGTGCGAGGCGCGCGTCCTCGGCCGTCGGCGCGCTCGACGCGTCGGCACTGGCCAGCCATCGACGGAGTTCCGCGTCGGCCGCCTGCGCTTCGTCGACGAGCATGACGAACTCAGCGGACACGGGCGTCGGCCGGCGAGCGGCGCCGGTGCCGCTCCGAATGGACCGAAGAACACGCGGTCGTGTGGAAACGAGATGACGCCGTGGTCGTCGATCTCGAATGTGACGTGCTCGTCCTCGTCCGCCGCCACGAGCGCGTCGGCGGCCGCCCGATCGAAGGCGCTCGCCAGGGCGGAGTCCACCAGCGCGGCGAGCTGTGCCTGCTGGTCGCGGAGGCCCTGCTCGCGTTCGATCTCGCGGGCCCTGATGGCTTGCAGCCCAAACAGGGCGAGGGCCAGTGCCGGCGTGGCGATGAACAGGCCGAAGACCCACCACCAGGCCCGGTGCGCGAAGGACGGGTTGAGGCCGGGAAGCATCCGAGTGCCTATATCGTCAGCGCACCGACGGCCGTGAACGTCAGGGTTTCGTGAAGATTTGGCTTTTACCGAGTTGTCCGGACAGCGACTGCGACTTCAGCGGAGCGTCTGCCACGGAAAGAAGCGCCCGGCGTCGATGGGCGCGCGGGGTGTCGGCGTTTCTGGCGTGGCTGACGGTCAGAGAGGGGCTGCAGACCCACCTGGAGGAAGTGAAGCGCCAGCGCGAGCGCGATCTGGCACTAGGCATGGGACGCGCCGTCCTGCCGTTTGCACTCGATCGCAATACGCACGTTTTGGGTCTGACCGTTTCCCGTGCGTTGAGCGCCGCGTTGCACGTCCAACTCGGCGTGTCGTTCGGCCGCATCGCCACGCTGTTCCGCACGCGCTTCGGCCTGACCGTGTCGCGGAGCACCCCGGTGCGGGCCCTACACAAGACGGCGCGACAGGCCCAACCG
>SXOW01000134.1 GCA_005778315.1 Acidobacteriota bacterium | reverse complement strand
TTCTCGATCATCATGCTCCTCACCTCCGGCCTCACGGAGAACCTGGACAACCTCTCGGTGCTCCATCCGCCGCTGCTGCTGGGGCTGATCTCGGGCGGCGCGGTGATCTTCTGGTTCGCGGGTGCTTCCATGCAGGCCGTGACGACGGGGGCGTATCGAGCGGTGGAATTCATCCGGGCGCACATCCGGTTGGACGGGGTCGACAGGGCCTCCGTCGCCGACAGCAAGAAAGTCGTCGAGATCTGCACGCAGTACGCGCAGCGCGGGATGTTCAACATCTTCCTCGTGGTGTTCTGCTCGACGCTGGCCGGGGCATTTCTCGATCCCTACTTCTTCGTCGGCTACCTGATCTCGATTGCGCTGTTCGGCCTCTACCAGGCCATTTTCATGGCGAATGCCGGCGGTGCCTGGGACAACGCCAAGAAGGTGGTGGAGGTCGACTTGAAAGCCAAGGGGACCGCGTTGCATGCCGCGACGGTGGTCGGCGATACGGTCGGCGATCCGTTCAAGGACACCTCGTCGGTGGCGCTGAATCCGATCATCAAGTTCACGACGTTGTTCGGTCTGCTGGCGGTCGAGCTCGCCGTGACGCTGGCCGCCGATGTCGGGACGACGCTCAACTACGTGCTGTCGGGGCTCTTCTTCGCGCTGTCGCTCTTCTTCGTCTACCGGTCGTTCTATGGGATGAGGATCGACGCCGCGGAGCCCGCCAGACAATCACCCAACGCCGCGGAGCCGGCCCGACGATCACCTAACGCCGCGTGACCCACGCTATGCCCGGACCGGATCGCGGCGGAGAACGCACAGGGTCGCCCGTGAACCCGAGGGCCGCGTTCGTCACACGGACGGGGCCCTTCCTTTTCTACGCCCGCCGGGCGTGAGACGCCGTCCCGACCCTTGGTGCCTCCCTCGGTATCGTCTGATTCGCGAGCCCGCCACCCACCCCTGTCCCCCTCGCGGGTCCTGGCTCTGAGCTTCGCCCTGCTGGTCGGCGCCGGGACTTTCGTCCTCTGGCTGCCGGCGTCGGCCGATGCCGGTTCGCTGTCGCTCATCGATGCCTTCTTTACCGCGGTTTCGGCGGTCTGCGTCACGGGGCTGATCGTCGTCGACACGCCGGTCGTGCTGGCTCCGCTGGGTGAAGCGACGGTGCTGCTCCTCATCCAGCTCGGCGGGCTCGGGTACATGACGATCGCGACGCTCGTGGGCATCTCGTTCGGAAAAGGGCTGACGCTCCAGGAGCGCCGGGTGCTGCAGGAAGGGCTCCACGTGGAGACGATGGAGGACGTCGTGCGCTTCGCGGCGACGGTGCTCGCCCTCACGGCGTGCTTCGAGGCGGCCGGCGCACTGGCGTTGGGCCTGTACTGGGCGGACGATTTCGGGCTGGCCCGCGGGGTCTATCTGGGACTGTTCCACAGTGTGTCGGCCTTCAACAACGCGGGGTTCTCGCTCTTCTCGACGAACCTGGTCGCCTATCAGGGCGACCTCCTCGTGAACCTCGTCGTGCTCACGCTCGTCATCGGCGGCGGCGTGGGGTTTCTGGTGCTCGTCGAGGTCGGCCGGCTCCGGCAGTGGCGTCGTTTCAGCATGCACACGAAGCTGGTGCTGGCGATGACGGTCGCGCTGATCGGCGCGGGCACGCTCGCCGTGTTCCTGCTGGAGCGGAGCAACCCACGGACGCTGGCGACGCTGCCAGCTGGTCAGGCGTGGCTGGCAGCGCTGTTCCAGGCGGTCTCGCCGCGCACCGCCGGCTTCAACACGCTTGATGTCGCTTCCCTGACGACGCCGACGTTATTCGTGACGATGGCACTCATGTTCGTCGGGGCCGGGTCTGGCGGCACCGCGGGAGGCATCAAGGTGAGTACGCTCGCCGTGACGGTCCTCGCGCTCTGGGCCACGGCGCGCGGGGACGGCGAGCCAGCAGCTTTCGGCCGGCGGCTGCCGGCTGACCTCGTCTCCCGCGCCTGCGTCATCGGCCTGATCGGCTTCCTCGCCCTCAACCTCGTCGTCGGCCTGCTGTTGATCACCGAAGGCGGGGAGTTCCTGCCGATACTGTTCGAGGCGACGTCGGCCTTTGGAACCGTGGGGCTGTCGACCGGCGTGGCGGGCCGGCCGGTGAGCCTCGTGGCGGAGTTCTCGGTCGCCGGCAAACTGCTCGTGGCGGCAATGATGTTTGCCGGTCGACTGGGACCGCTGACGCTCGCCGTGGCCCTGGCTGGCCGGCAGACACGCCTGCGGTTCCGGTATCCCGAGGGGAAGGTGCTCATTGGATAGGCGAACATTCGCGGTGATCGGGCTGGGACGGTTCGGCGCGGCAGTGGCTCGGACGCTAGTAGATCTTGGCCACGACGTGATCGGGGTGGACAAGGACGAGCTCCAGGTTCAGCACGTGGCTGACGTGGTCACGCAAGCCCTGGAGCTGGACGCCACCGACGAACGGGCGCTGCGCTCGGCGGGCATCGCCGATGTCGACGCGGCCGTGGTGTCGATGGGCGAAAACGTCGAGGCGAGCCTGCTGATCGTGATGACGCTGAAGGACATGAACGTCGAAAGGGTGATCGCAAAGGCGACCACGGAGATCCACGGCCGGATCCTCGAGAAAATCGGGGTCTCCCGCGTGGTGTTCCCGGAGCGGGACATGGGCGTCCGGGTCGCCCACAGCATCGTCGTGCCGACGGTGGTCGACCACATCGAGCTGTCGCGCGAGTTCAGCCTGATCGAGCTGCCACCGGCGCCTGACTTCGTCGGCCGCACCCTGCAGGAGCTGGCGCTCCGCCCGCGTTTTGGGGTGACCGTCATCGCGATCAACCGCCGCGACGAGACGGGTCTGGAGACGACCGTGGTCTCGCCCCCCGCGGACGAGATCATCCGCGCTGGCGACGTCCTCGTGATCCTCGGGCACAACGACGCGCTCGCCGCCATCTCCAGCCTGGTTCAATCGGCTCAAGATGCACGGCGACGGTGATCACTTGCTCGGACGTGGAGGCGGGCGAGGCGCTCTGCGGTTAGAGTAGAGGCACGGCCACCGAACGGATCACACTCTCCGGCGCCGGACCGGCGCCGGGCGGATGACGTCGAGGCACTCGGGCCGTCCGCCGACGCGGGAGGGACCGTGAGAGGCGCGGCCCCGAACAGATGGCGCGCCACGACCACCGCCAAGGTCGCCGCGGTCAACGGAACCACGAGCAGCTCATCGCGTTGCTGAACGCCGGCAGCGCGTCGTGGGCCTGGGCCGCCAGCAGCAGGTAGCAGACCTACGCGGCATAGTACGCCAGCAGCCGCACGCCGATCACGAGGTCGCTCAGGCCCACTGCCCGAGCGAACAGGACGGTGCCGCCCTCGAACAGCGCGGTGCCGTTCTGTTCATCGTGGCGCCCAACGGCAGGACGAAGCCCGCGATCTTCGGGCGTTGTTCGGCGGCGACCAAGGAGGTTGGGAGCGTCGCCATGGACGAGCTGGTCGAAAAGGCCATGACGAAGGGCGCGATCACCGACCTCCAGAACCGTACCGGATCACACACCCCAACGGCCCGCCCAGTTCGCGTACGGCCTTGTCGCTTCGCCACACATTCCCGCCGCATCGCCCGCCAGCATTCGCCGACGGACGTCGAGCGCTCATCGGCTCGATAGATCGACGTCCTGTCCATGAACGCCCGCACCGTGCCAATCTGCTCGCCGGTCGCGATGAACGCGAAACTGGTGGCGCTGATGGCGCCGGTCCGGCCCTCGAGGGTGGCTGTCAGCGCCTCCGGCAGGACCGGGCACTCGCTGAGGAGACCGAGCAGGCTGTGCCACGCCGGCATATCGAGGATGGCCATGACGTCCAGAGCGTCGTGGGCGCGCCATGGCGTGCCGGCGCTCATCGGAGTCGGTCGGCGATACCGCCGCGCGCGTCGCTCGTCCCGGTCGGTTGTCGGCAGCGCCGGTCCTCTCCCATCCGCGAAAGTAGGCCGCGGCGATCGGGTTGGGCGGCCGCCCCCCCGGTGGCCCGTCCGGCGGCCGCCTCGCCGTGTCCAGAAAGGCGCGGGCATCGGCAGGGGTGATGTATCCCTGGTGCGTCCGTCGCTGCTCTCGGCCGGCGGCCGGGTCGTGCAGCAGCTGTTCCGGTTCCATCGCCAGTTCGTCCAGCCCGTCGATTTCTCTCACCGAGTTCGACAGGCGTCGACAGCCCCGCATCACCGTGTGAAAGAAGGCGAGTTGGTCGTCCGCAAGGGCCGCTCACGGGCATTGGCCTCCGAACGCAGGAAGCTGAGCAGCGCTATACCGCGCGACGACAACCGGTAACCCGTCCCGAGGCTCTCGGTGAGCCCGAGGTTCTTCAACTTCCTCACGTTGAGCTTGAACCGCTCCTTCTCCTGACCGACAAGACCACACACGTCGCCAGCGCGAACTCCCGGGTGAGAGCGTAGGGCATCCAATGTGCAAGAGGTCCACGCCCCCTCTACCGCTCGCGCGTCCAATTGACTCAACTGACTCCGCAGAACATGCAACTCCGCTTCTGTGAGGACTCGTGTCTCGCGCAGCGCGATTCGGGGATCTGGACGTAACGGCCCGAGTTCAATGCGGTAGATGTCACCCTCGGGCCGATGCTGCAACTCATCCAGCAACGACTCCCTCGACTCGTACCCCGCCCGATGAGCGTCTGCAGCCGAGATTTGGTCTAGGGCCACGGACTCGACTGACTTGATGCTGAGTTGCCCGACAGCTGTAAGCAACGTGCCTCCCGCACGCACAGTTGGCCGCCGCCAGCGCCTGAACGCCAACGTAACGGTGCCGGCGCGGATGCCCTCGAGGAACTCCTTCCGCAAAAGCATCGGATCCTCTCTGTTCCAGCCACATAACTTCTTACTAAGTAGACCGGTGGCCGTCGCTCGCAGGCCATTTCACATTCGTTTCGAGGAGTGTGGCCCGGAAGCCCCGCAAGATCAAGCACTTCTGGGGCGTGTCTCGCGGGCGGGTGTGCCGTTAGCTGCCGGGCCGGACGATGGCTCGCGGCGGTCGCGGCCAACCACACGCTGTCGTGACCCTGGCCAGCGCAGTAACTGCCCGTGCCGCAACGGGCTAGCGTCGCCGTCGCCTCGGGCCCTTCGAGCGTTGGCTGCAGGAGAACTGCAGTCAACGCCAGGCCGACATCGCCCGTGACCACCTGTATCTGTATGACGCAGTGGGACGTCGGGCGATGCACCGGCTGGCGCCTGGTGGGCTTGGCTGTGAACTGCCGTGGTTGGCCGCGAACGGCGCAGTGAACGACTCGAGCCAAGTGCCGGGCGGTGTACAAGTGCTGCCCTACCAGGTATTTCGCGCCATTCCCGGCGTGGCGCCACCGGGGTCAGCCGGCGCGACCGGCCGCAGCGAATGCCGCCGGCCCGCGCTCACAACCGGTCGAGTGGCGAAGAACGTCAGGCAGCCAACAATCCACAGCAGCGAGGCTTTGCGGGTGGCGCGTATGTGTTTGGTGACGAGGGCAAAGCCCTCGTGCCCATCGATCAGCTCGACGATGGTCATCGCACCTATCAGAAACAGGAGGAGGCCGGCGGTTTCCCCGGTGAGGTGCAGGAGCTGTTGTTCGAGCGCGAACGCACGGCCGACATCGTCGACCGCATCCGCCAGCGCCTGTTCGCGAAACCAGCGAGGAATCCCGTCGGTCGCCAGCAGGCTGGTGACGTCGAGCAGGTACAGCGCCCAGCAGATGACGCCCGTGAAGAGTGCCGTCGCCGTCTTGTTGACGTGAAGCTGGTGTTCGAACGTAATCGCGAGGCAGCCCAATAGAAAGACGGCGACAACCGCCAGTGTCATGATGCTGAAGGAGAGGGACATGCGCGCGTGGTGGCGAGACAGAACCCCGTCGACGCACATGCCCCGCCGCGAGGCAGCCGCCACACCGTCGGCGTCCCTGCCACGTGCACGGCCATTGAACGGATCACACCTCTCCGGCGCCGGACCGGCGCCGGGCGGATGACGTCGAGGCGCTGGGACCGTCCGGCGACGGGGGAGGGACCGGGAGAGGCGCGGCCCCGAACAGCTGGCGCGCCACGACCACCGCCAAGGTCGCCGCGGTCAACGGGACCACGAACACCATCATCGCGGTGCTGAACGTCGGCAGCGCCGCGTGGGCCTGGTCCGCCAGCAGCAGGTAGCAGACGTACGCGGCATAGTACGCCAGCAGCAGCACGCCCTCCCATCGTGCGATCCGATGGCCCGTGAAGAACACCGGAAGGCAGGCCACGGCGACGGCCGTCATCACCGGAATGTCGAAACGGAGGGCGGCGGGTGACACCGGGAGCCCGACGGGGGCCACGACGGCCGCGACCCCGAGCACGGCCAGGACGTTGAAGATGTTGCTGCCCACCACATTGCCCACGGCGATGTCCCGTTCGCCGTGCAGCGTCGCGACGATGGAGGTCGCCACCTCCGGGAGCGACGTCCCGGCCGCGACGATGGTCAACCCGATCACGAGGTCGCTCAGGCCCACTTCCCGAGCGATGGATGTCGCGGCGTCCACGAGCCATCCGGCGCCTACGACGAGCAACCCCAGCCCTCCCATGACGAGGGCGGCGTCCTTGCCCCAGTGGTGACGCGCCGCTGGCGGCACACCGAACTCCCTGTCGTACTCGGCCTGGACGGCCGCGTTTTCCGACCGCCCGAGCATGACGGCCGAGACCGTGTAGACCAGGATCCCGCCACCCAGGATCACCCCCTCCACCCGGCTCAGACGACCGTCGGAGGCGAGCCACAGCAGAAGCGCCGAGACCCCGATCATCACCGGGACATCGACCCGGATCAGCTTCTGTTCCACGACGAGCGGTGCGAGGGTGGCGCAGGCGCCCAGGATGAACAACACGTTGA
>SXOW01000133.1 GCA_005778315.1 Acidobacteriota bacterium | reverse complement strand
GTCATTCGGTCTGCTCCTGGGTGTGGCTCAAAAATGTCGTACGGCTCGAGTTCGTCCTTCGATAGGAGAATCACGCGCTCACGCCAACGAGCCTGAGCGCGTGCGCAGGCGTCGATCTCTCCGTCTAAGAATTTTCCGGTCTTCGCGAACACGACAAACACGCTCACGCGCCTGCGAGGAGGGGCGTCAGCGATCTTCGCGAGATGGTCCGCGTCGTCGGGAGTGATCTCGCCTCCAGCACCCTTGCACTCTCCAACGACAACCCGCGGCAGATGTCGCTGGTGATGGGAGTAGCCGGTAGTGATCACCATGAAGTCGGTTTCGCAGGTATTCACTTCAGCGCCCCACGACGTCAGTTCAAAAGCATGTGGTGTACAGCGTTCCGTGCGACGACAAGTAGGTATCGAGCTGTTGCAGGGTGACGGCCACCGGGATCCCACTGTGTTGATGATCATCCCGACCGAAGAGACCCGATCGTCGACAGGCCCAGTTGCGATCTCGAAGCTGGGTAGTGATGTCAAAGACCTTCCCGCAATACTGATACTCGACCTTGCTTTTCACATCATCGAGCTGATTGGGGTATCCCCTTCACCAAGGTAGCCCCTACATCTTGTGGTGCCGCCGCCAGCGCTTTCCGGTCCGGACATGCTTGACCAGCGACGTATATGGCGCAGGGTCGACGGCGACCGCCTGCTGCACCAGCCGGTAGAACAGCTTCCCGCGATGGCGGGAGGTGCGGCGGTTGAAGCGGAACGTGAACTCGTCGAGGCAGTAGTCCAGGTGCGCGCGCGACACCGCGCCCTGATGCGTCCCCAGCAGCCACCGTTTCAGCAGCGACACGACACGGTGCACAGTCCTGGCGTTGTAGGGTTCCGATGACGACCGTGCGGCAGGCGGCAATCTCGCTGCAAACGGTGCCGGACGCGAGCCGTGGCCACGGTCGCCGAGCGGTAGGTCGGTCCAGGTCGCCGGTGACGGCCGCCGCGATCGCCGCGTTGCAGCAGGCGCGGCACAACGCTGGTCTCGCCAACCGCACGATCAACATGGACGTAGGCGTCCTGTCGCGCGTGCTCAAGTTCCACGGACTCCGTCGCCAACGGCGCGACGCCAGTAAGTGATCCAGGAACATTCAGAGGTCTGACACAGTTCTCCAACAAAGGCCGACAGTATTCTTGAAGCGACTTGTTGGCGTACGCCGCCGTGCTGCTCGTGCACGTCGTCCGTAATCGGTCTCGCGGGCGGCTTGCCGGGCCGTGGTCGGCGGCGATGGCGCGGGTTGCACAACGCGTTGAGCGTTTCAGTTGGGCATCTCCGGCTTGACGCATCGGTTCCCTGGAGTCATATTACTTCCATGGCACTCGCGCGCAAGAAGGCGACCACGATCGCTCTCGACCCCGAGGACGATCGGCTCCTCTCCCACGCCGCGCGCAAGCGCGGCGTCTCGCGCGCGGAGTTCAGTCGCCAGCACCTCGCGTTGGTGCTTGAACAGTACCGGCGGCATCCCAAGCCGCGAAGCGCGGGCATCGTCCGAACCCTGACCGAGCGCGGCGACGAGCACGAGCTATTCCGTGCCGGCCGGTAGCGCGGCAGCGCTCATCTGCGACACCGGGGCGCTCATCGACTACCTCGTCGAGACCGCGCCCGACCACCGGCTGTTCCGCGACGCCATCGACCGAGCTGGCACGCGCTATGTCCCCGGTCTCGTGCTCGCGGAAGTTGACTACTTCCTCCGGTACGAGCGTCCGGCGATGCAGGGGTTCATGCGGGATCTGCGACAGGTGCCTTCACCTACGCGCCGCCGACGGCTGGTCAACTCGCACGCGCGATGGACATCGACCGACGCCTTGCCGATCTCCGTCTGGGTCTGGTCGACGCCTCGGTCGTGGCCCTGGCCGAACTTCTTGGCGTCTCTCGCCTTGCCACGCGTGATGCCACTTCGCGGCGGTTCGACTCTCGGGTGGCCGGGCCTTCGAGCTGGTCGTGCATCCGACCGATCCCGACCGTTCCTGATTCCGGCGCACCGTCCTGCACCTGGACGTCGGCCGCCTGGGCCACCCCGTCCAGATTGGTGGCTCTGAACCGGACCTGCTGCTGGTACCCGACCTCGTTCAGAGGGAGGTCTTGAACGTCAGCACGAGTCGCCTGGCATCACCGGGAATGATCCCCGTGTTGCCGAAGGCCCCTCGAAGCGCGTAGCGCTTGTCGAACAGTGCCCACCTCGGCGGCTCGCGCGTCTCCGCCGCGCACCGGCACAAGCTTCGGCCAACTGTCGCCCCCCCTCTATAGTCCCAAACTCCTCCTCGACTTCTTCCTCGAAGAAATCGGGCCCGCGGCGTACAACGGCGCGATCGGCGATGCCCAGGCCGTGCGGCTGGAACGCGTCACCGAACTGGAAAGCGCCTGCTACCGGGACGAGTTCACTTATTGGCGGCCCAGGTCTTGAGCCCCACCAACGTTCACGGCATGAGGATGCGCGCGACATAGACATCGCCGCTCCCGTCGAAGAACCCCTCGAAGTGTACCGTGACGGAGTAGATGCCGCGCTGCGGCATTTCCGTGATGCCCTTGGAGGCCAAAAACTCGGGCGTGAGGCCAGACGGCGCCCACCCGCTCGCGTTCAGCCCGTGGACGGTGCCGGTCTTGGCCTCGTAGAGGATGAACAGGTCGCCACCGAGGCCGTTCCCCGTTGGCTCCTTGAGCCCAATCGTGGCGTTGGCGGCAATGGCCGCACCGATGGCGTTGCCGCCGTGCTCGAGAATCTGCACGCCGGCGCGGGCCCTGCGGCCGTGGGTGCGTACAACGAGTTCTGGTTCGACCGCGGGACCAACGTCGCGGGCGGGAAGTCGTCCTTGAGTGTCGACCCACGGCGTGACCACCTTCCGCAGCTGCGCGCGTCGGCGAGCCACGCGGAGCTGGGAGCCGCCGCTCGGTGGTCAATAGACCCGGTAGGCGTGGATCTCCTCGCCCAGGGTGGCCGGGGACCGGCCGAAGTGGCGGGCGAACCGGGCGACCGTGTCGACGTACGCCCGCCGGGTGTGCGGCGACAGCTGCCGCGCTTGCATGTCTTCACCGTGCGCTGACGAAGGGCTGTCATCAGTCTCGGCGGCGCGAACTCGCGGCTACCGCGAAGCGGTCTAGTCCAATATCGGCTATCGTCCTGGCTTTCAGCGGCGAGAGCGGGCTCAGGAATACCCCCAGATCGGGGCGAACCATCGCTCAGGGCCGCACCCGCACGTACTTCCTGAGCGTTCGGGCATTGAGGTGAGGGTTGGGAACGGGCTCTCCTCCGTAAAGGTTGCCTTCGCTATCGACGGCGACGAACTCCGCTCCGTTCCCCGGAATGATGTGGGGATTCGCCCACGGGAAGTGGATGAACTCCTTCACCCAACCCGTCTGCGCTTCGCCAATGCGAATGCCCATTTCGTACCCTGGGTTCTGTACGTTGTCCGACTCGGAGTCAGCGACAAAGATCCGTCCCTGGTCGTCAAAGGCGATTCCGCTCGGGCGCCCGAACTGGGTCCAGGTTGCAGTGTGGTTGCCCTCTTGGTCGAAGATCTGGATCCGGCTGTTACCGCGATCTCCCACGAACACTCGGCCGTCCGGATGAAGGGCGATGGCGTGCAGCGCACGGAACTGTCCCGGGGCGTAGCCGGTTTCTCCCCAAGTCATGAGGAACTCGCCACGGCTGTTGTACTTCACCACTCGGTTGTTCCCGTTTTCGTTGTGGCCGTCCGCAATGAACACGTCACCGTTGGGCGCGACTGCCACATCACTGGGGGAAGTGAAGTGGTTGGGGCCGTCTCCCGCTTCTCCGGGTGTGCCAAGTGTCAGGAGCACGTCGCCCGTGGGGCTGAATTTGATGACGTGATGGCCCCGATCGTCGCCTGCGGGGATGCTGCTGTCAGTCACGGCGTCAGTCACCCAGACGTTGCCGTCGGAGTCAACGTCAATTCCGTGCGGCCAGATGAACATTCCGCTGCCGAAGGACTCGACCACGTTGCCGTCGGGATCGAACTTCAAGACGGGATCGAGGTCTGAGTCAACGCACTCCGATCCGAAGTGCTCCTGCCCGGCATCGCACCGGATCACCGCCCAGATATGGCGTCCGTCGCGGTCGACCTTCGCTTTGCCGACTGCCCCCATCACCCTTCCGCCCGGCAGCTTTGCCCACCCTTCGACGATCGCATACGGGTTCGTGGAGTTCTGCGCCGCCGTCTCCTGCGGCACCAAAGACGCGAGTACGAGCAGAGCGGCTACGGATACGGTTGGGTTGCGAACAGACATGGAGCACCTCGACGCACTTTGAGTGGACTTACCTCAACTAGGGTCGCTAGCGTATAACTCTCCGGACTCACCAAGCAAGGAGTCGGACACCAAGTGCCTCAGATTCTCGGCCACTGGTCCGTGCTAGCCAAGCCGCCTGTCATAGCAGTGATACAGCACCCGGCCGGTGCCGCCGAGAGACTCAGCAAACTTCCTGGACCGCGTGTTCACCTCGTTGACAGGGTAGTACAACGCCTCCGTGAGTCCATGCTCCTGGTATCGGCGATAGAGGGCCACCGCGAGGGCATGAGCCAGGCCGCTCCCCGCGGCCTCTGGACGCACGCCAATGGCAATCAGTCCGGCCCTCCTGTAGCGTTTCGCGCCAAGCATGAATCGGATGATCTGGGCGATGCCCATCTTCCCGTGAAATGAACGGAACAACGGTGTCCAGTCAGGGAAGCCGAAACAGAACCCTGCGGGCTCCCCCTTCACGTCGCCAATGAGCATCTGACGCGGGTCGAGCATCGGCTTCATGGCATCGAGAAACTCGTGGAATTCGTCACTGGTGAGCGGGGCGAATTCCCATTCCTCCTTGAAGCTCTCGTTGAACAGCCCACGGATCGTGTCCAGCTCCTGGTTCCACTGTTTCTTGTTGATGGGACGCACCCGGACACGGGTGTTCCCGGCGACCCGACGCTCGACGTCACGATATCGGTCGGAGGAAAAATCGACGGTGTAGTACCACAACGGGTACGTCGGCGCGTACCCGGCCTCGGTGAGATAGCCGGCATAGTACGGCGGGTTCCACCGGAACGGGAACACCGGCTCCTCGTCGAATGCCGTGGTGAGGATGCCCGACCCCAGCATGGCAGCGCCGTTGAAAGGCGCCACGACGCGGGTGACGCCACGCTGCCCCAGCCATGCTTCCGCACGTTCGATCATGCCCAGCACGACATCGCCGCTGTCAGGCGCCGCCGCAAAATGCCCGACAAACCCCAATGCCTGGCCCTTCGCCTGTTGGAACCGGCGATTGATCAAGGCCGTGCACCTGGCCACCGCCTGGCCGTCTTTGACAGCGAGGAACATCGTGTGCTCCATGTCGCTGTAGAACTTCGAACGTCCGGAGAGACTTTGCAACACGTCCGCGTCTATGTCCGAGACGAACAGCGGGCTCGCGCCAATGAGTTGTCGCTCAAGGCCAATGAAGCTGGTGAGCGCCGCGGGATCAGAGGTCGAAAGCTCGCGCACCTGGAAAGTCATCTGGTCCCTCTTTCTAGTAATACCACGTCCCGAAGCGGCGCTTTCAGTCGCGGCCGGTCACAATATCCGTCAACTCGCAAACTCCTACCACGGCACCCCTTCGATCGGCTGGAGGGCTCGTCACGAACTCGCCCAGTTGATCGCGGGTGGAAGCACGGAGGCGCAGACGGGCATCCCATCCGCTCCCGTGAGCGCGAGCTGCCCGATCAGCAGGCCGGACCGCAAGGACTCCGCGAGGACCTCGCCGGGCACGGCGTCCAGGCGCAGCTTCGCTCGACGGAACATCGCCGGTGCGGCGCCGCCAATCCGGCCGATCCACGTGAGGTAGAGGAAGCGCGCGCGCGGCGGACCGTTCACGGCCGGGCCGCGGAAGATGGGCACTCCACCCTGCCCCCTGACCTCGATCCGAGTCTCCCACCTTGCCTCGCGCGCGTCGGCGGGAATCGTGTCGGTCGGATCGCAGCCGACCCTCTCCGCGAGACCAACGGTGACCTCGGTATAGGAAGCGCAGGTCCGGCCAGGCAAGCGCTGGCCGATGATGCGCACGCGGATGGACGTCGGCTCCGC
>SXOW01000011.1 GCA_005778315.1 Acidobacteriota bacterium | reverse complement strand
TCGCCGTACGCGACTGTTGATCAACTTTCACAGCCGGGTGTGGCAGCCAGTGTTCGAGGTGCTGCGCCTGCTGGGATGCCATCACGCGCACGCGCGTACCAACTGGCTCACGACCGAAGACCTGACCGGCCTGCTCTGGCTCTCGGATTTCGAAGTCCTGAAAACCGACGTGTCGACGCTGGTGCCGGCGCCGGTGCCCGGGGCCGGCGTCGTCAACTGTGTCGCACCCAGGCTGCCGCTGGTGCGCAAGGCCGCGCTGGTGAACTGGATCGTCGCCCGGCCGTCCCCGCGCCCCCTTCCGGCGTCCACATTGTCCGTGTCGGTCGTCGTCGCGGCACGCAACGAGGCGGGCAATATCGCCGGCATTGTCGACAGCCTTCCGGCCATGGGACGTCACACCGAACTGATCTTCGTCGGAGGAGCCTCCTCGGACGATACCGACGCGCGCATCGAACAGGAGGTTGCGACGCAGCGACGATCGAACCTGACCGTGATCGGCGTTCGCCAGGCCGGCACGGGCAAGGGGGACGCGGTCCGGGCAGGATTCGCACGGGCGTCGGGCGACATTCTGATGATCCTCGACGCCGACGCCACGGTGGCGCCGGGGGATCTGCCGCAGTTTCTCGACGCGATCGCCCGCGGGAAAGCGGAGTTTGTGAATGGGAGCCGCCTCGTCTACCCGATGGATGACCGGGCCATGCGCTTCCTCAACGTGATCGGCAACAAGCTTTTCGCGCGGATCTTCTCGTATCTGCTGGATCAGCCGCTGAAGGACACCCTGTGTGGAACCAAAGTCCTGAGTGCCCGCGACTACGCGCGGATCGCGCGCGGCCGGGCGTATTTCGGCGCGTTCGACCCCTTTGGCGATTTCGACCTGTTGTTCGGTGCGAGCAAACTGAACCTGAAGATTTGCGAGGTCCCGGTGCGGTATCGGAGCCGCACGTATGGCGAGACGAACATCGATCGGTTTCGCGACGGCGCCATGCTTTTTCGTATGAGCTGGTTCGCCCTGCGCCGCTTGAAGTTCATCTGAACCCGATGCCCCTGTCGACACACGCTCGATTGGAGCGCGAAGCCGCGCACGGACGGCTGCTCGCCTGTGGCAATCCAGAGCACATCTGGGGCTGGGCGACCCCGGCTGGACGGCGGCGCGCGCGCCGGCGCGCGGACCTGATCGCGAGCGCCGCACACTTGGGTCCGGGCCGACGCGTACTGGAGGTGGGGTGCGGGACCGGGATGTTCACCGAGATGTGGGCCGCGAGCGGTGCACAGATCCTGGCGGTGGACCTTGTGCCCGAGTTGATCGAGCGGGCTCGCGCCCGTCTGATTACCGGACAGGTTCGTTTTGAGGCCATGCCGTTTGAAGCGTGTGGCGCGGACGGGCCCTTCGATGCGATCGTCGGCTCCTCCATCCTGCACCACCTGGAGATCCGCCCCGCACTGCGGCGGATTTACCAGCTGCTGGCGCCTGGCGGCCGCCTGGCGTTCGCCGAGCCGAACATGTTGAATCCGCAGGTCTGGCTCACCAAGCACGTGCCGTGGATCCGGAAGGCGATGGGAGACTCACCCGATGAAACGGCGTTCGTCGGGCCACACCTGATTGAGCACCTGCGCCATGCCGGATTCCACCAGGTTCGGGTCTCGACGTTCGATTTCCTGCATCCGTCAACGCCGCCCGTCCTCATCGAGGCGGTCGCTCGCCTCGGGTGCGTCCTCGAACGTCTGCCGGGGATCCGCCAGATCGCGGGGTCGCTGATCATCAGCGCCGTCCGAGAGTAACGAGGCCATGGACCAGTCGCCAGGACGCCATCGACACGGGTACGGGCTCTCAGTTGTGTCGGTGACGGCAGTCGGTCTGTTGTATCGCCTGTGGGACGTCGACACGATCCCGATGTACTTCGACGAGCTGGCGGTGTGGATCAACGTGCTCGCCGATGACACCGCAACCGCCGAGGGCGCTGGCCTCAAGATCCTGCTGTCGTGGGTCACCGCGACATGGGGCGAGGCAGATCCCCGGACCTGGCGCCTCGTGCTGGTCGTGGTCTCGTCGATGGCCATCCCGGTCGTGGCCGCCCTGGGACGACGCCTTGGCGGCCCCGCGGCCGGACTCCTCGCGGCCATGCTGTATGCGGCGTCGCCCCTGGCCTGGCACTACGCGCCCCACATTCGCCCCTACGGGATCTTTCCGCTCTTCGCAGCGCTGCTCTACGACGGCTTCCTGACCGCCCACGAGCGGGATCGGTGGCGAGACTGGGCCCGCTACGGCGTCGCGCTCTTCCTGTGCTGCATGACCCACCTGGTCACTGCGCTGATGGCGATTCCGCTGGGCGTGGTCAGCGTGGCGAGCTTGGCGTCGGCCCGTGGACGAGCCGCCGGCGGCCGCCAGCGAATCGCCCGGTTCGGTCGATTTGTGGTCGTCAGCGTCGTGGCCGGCGGGGTCGGCATTCTCTGGTGGGTCATGCGGACACCCGGTGCGACGATGTCGGTGCTCGCCGGCCGCTACCCCTACGGCGGGCTGCTCTTCCTGCAACAGGCGCTGCTGACGCTGGGACCCAAAGTCATGTATCCGCGCGGGCTCACCGGCGCGGTGGTGCCGGCGCTGGTGTCGTTCGGTCTGGCCGTGGTCGGATGCGTCGTGTCGCGCCGGGCGCAGCCGGTGGCGTCGGCGTTGTTCGGACTCTGTTTCGTCGTCACGCTCGTCGTGCAGTTCTTCACGTTGGGTGAAAAGGGAGACTGGTCGTGGGCGCGGTACATCGTCCATCTGCTTCCCTTCTACCTGGCCGCGATCGCGGTGGCGGTCGTGTGGCTGGCCGACCAGACTGCGGACAGGCTGCGCGGCGTGGGTTCCGAATCGGCGCAGCGCCGCGTGCAACCCGCAGTCAGAGTAGCGTTCGGTCTGGTCGCGCTCCTGATGTTCCTGCCGGGCTGGGCATCCCAGAGCCGCGCGCAGATGGAACTCGCCAGCGGTGCGGTGTATCCCACCTTGTCGGATCTCGTCTGGCAGAAACACGCGGACCTTGAGGGTGTCATCGTGTTGCCGTACAGGTTGGGGCCGGCAGTCGATGTCCGGTCGCTGGCCGGGTTCTACGCGCGCAAGAGGGATACACTGCCGACGTTCACCCTCAGCCGCCACCAACTGCATGAGGTGAGTCTGGACGACGCCGTGTTCTCGTTTCAGAAGATGCCCAGGGTGGGACCGTCCCTTCTGGACATGCCGCCTGATGGCACCTACGCGGTTGTCGGAGGTGAGCCGCTGGAACGCTGTCTCCAACTCACTCCGGCCCATCTGGAGGGACTCATCGAATCCAGCGATACGGTGGAGGCCGCTGGCATCCTCTGCCGAATGACGTTCACGGGAGGCAACCTGACCCCGGTGCGGGTCAAGGTCGGGGAGGTCGCCGAAATCACCGGGTACCACGTTGGCGACACTTACTACGAGCCTGGTGATCAGATCGAACTCACTGTCCGGTGGCTGCCGCGGGCCGGCACCTGGGTCGGGCATCGCGTGCTCATCGAGCTGCAGGACGCGAACGGGACGCCGATCGCCGCCAGCGAGGTCGGTTTCGACGATGGCGACGCCGGGTCCATGACGAAGAACTGGGTCGCGGGACGTCCATTCCTGCGCAGGTACCACGTTCAGATTCCGGACTCGACCGCGCCGACCCCGGAGGCCTGGCTGGTTGTCGGATTGGCTCCGAGCGGGCTGCGGGGACGGCTGCCGTTGAGCGGGGGAGAATCGGATACCGGCAGACTCGGCGCCGTACGCATCTCAACCATGGGGTGCGGGCCGCGAGAGGACACACGCAGCCGCGCGAGCCGGGCACGAGACGCCGCGTTCGGCGCCACGGTCCGCAATCTGATTGCGGGGGATGCGATCCTGGCGCCCCGCGACATCGAGGCGGCCGTCTACGAGTCGGTGTTGATCCTGTGCTCCGACGACACGTCGGCCGAGGAGCGGGCGCGGGTCATGGCCCTCGTTGAACCGATCGCGGGGATCCAGCGGATTGAGGACCGGATGCGATGACGGCCTCAGCAGGAGCACCGCGCATGCCAGACCCCCGACTCGCCCTGCCGATCCGACAGCTACCGGATCCGCACGCCCGCCGCACCGAACACCCGGTGGTCAGCCGTGCGCAGCACGACGCGGTAGGCGCCTGGCGCGAGCGTCCCGGCCTCGGGCCTCAGCGAGTCCCAGAATCTGAAACCGCCGACGTGGGCGACAATCTCGACCTCGCGCGAACTGCGGACAAGGGTGCGATCGAGGTACCAGTCCAGCGCGACACGCGCTGGCACGTTCGACGGCGCGAACACGGTGGCAATGACCGCGAGTTCACCCCGGAGCGACTTGCTCGCGACCTCGCCGGCGATGACGTCCGTGGGTTCGAGGGTGGTGCGGTCAAGCCCCTTCGCGAAGGTGACCCGTTCCAACCGCAACGGCACCGGGGGTACCAGCCATGGAAAGCCAACCGCGACGACCAGGAGCGCAACGCCCGCCCCGGCCACCCGCAGCCAGGGACCCCGACCGCGCGCGCGTCCGCGCCCGGCGAGCGGTGCCGCCGTGATCAACGCCACAACGGCGGCGATCGGCGTCGCCACGTCGGGACGAACCTCGAGCCCCACCGGCAGCAGCAGGTTGAGCGCACCAAACGCGACGCTTCCAAAGAAGACGAGTCCAAACACCGGGCTCTCGCGAATCCAGCGGTCGAAGACCAGATCGAGGCACGCGAGCACAGCCAGTACCGCCAGCACGATCAGAAAGACAACGTTCCAGGAGCGCCACATGACGGAGTACGCGTAGAACGGCAGCAGAAAGAAGAGCGTGTGCTGGTACATCACGCGGGTGAGGTACGACGCCAGGCTTCGCCCGAAACGGGCCGACCACGCGTCGTCGGCCGGGGCCGTCGTCGGTCGGCTGAAGAAGAGCGTTGAGACCCAGGTCACCAGCAGGCATCCGACCACCCAGGGCAGGAAGGCGTACCGCTCGTGCGCCAGCCAGAGCACGACGACGCCGGCGCCAAGCGCCCAGATCGAATGGAGCACCCAGAAGACTCGGCCGTGTCGCTGCCAGAGCTGGTCGAGGTGCTCGATGCGGCGGCGAGGGTCGATGTCGGGCGGCACGGACACGAGGATAGCTGAAGTCACGGTACGGACCGTGCCCCACATGTGGGAGAGGCGGGGTGCCGGGGTGCTGGGGAACATGTTTGTTGCACCTAACCCAGTGACGTTCCTGGCCGCACCGACCGCAGCGCCGTGGATTGCCAGCCACCGTCATGGCTGCCGACAGGTCTCCTCGCACGTGGCGACCAGCACCTCCACGATCCGGGCACTCACATGTTCCGCGAGAAGGTCGAGACCCGTCTCCGTGAAATGAATGCCATCGGCGAGGAACAACGACTCCCGGTCCGACCGCTCCGCGAAAGCCACTTCGAGATCGAGCAGGCGCCAGTTGCTTTCGGCGGCGACGGTGCGCAGAGCGTCGCCGTATTGCCGATGCAGTGGATGCACGGTGGCCGCGTCGGCGGCGTATCCCTGCTCTTCCAGATACGCCGGCACGCGCAGGTCGTGGGTTGTCGGCGCGGTCAGAAACAGGACGGGCACACCGCGGGACGCGAACGTCTGTTCGATAGCGCGAAGGTTCTCGACATACTCACCGAGCTCCACCCGGACCTGACCGCGCCGATCGAGCACTCGACCACCGGCCACGCGCAGGGCTCGGATGAGGGCCGACCGCCTGACGACCTGGTCCGCCGCGTCTGACCACCACGTGTGTCGCCGGCCCCCAAGCGTCGAGTCCGGCTCGCCGTAGGTGCGCCAGTGATCGTTCCAGCCATAGCCGACGACGACCAAATCCGGGTCGAGACGCGTGCCATACCTGTCGGCCAGAACACGGCCGTGGTAGCTGGAGTACCCGCCAAGCGACAGGTTGGCGGTGTCGACGCAGCTCGTCGGACCGCGCTCGCGCAGGTGTGCCTCGACCAACCAGGGATAACCCTGCGCCTCCACCGAATCTCCGAGATAGAGAATGCGGCAGACGCCGATAGGCTTCGGCACCGCGATTTCTGGGCCGCGGAACCCCAGGGTGTTGACTCCGGGCGTCCCGGCCGGGAGCGTCCAGAGTAAGTCGCTATCGGACGTCAATCGCTGGAACTCGTCGAGGTAGGCGTTCCGAATGCCCATGTCTCGCTCGCGCGGCGTGACCCGAAGGGCCAACTCCGGCGTGACGACGAGCAGGTTGAGCACCGCCACGGGCAACAGCCACTCGGCCCGCCACGACCGTCCGGTGAGGCGTCGAAGGCCGAAGACGCCAAGCGTGGCGAGCGTCCCCGCCCCCAGCGCGAGCGGCAGCGCGTCCGGGCGGTGCCAGACGAGCACGGCGGCGGCGGCGAGTAACGGGAGGAGCGAACCGACGTAGAGCACATCGGATGCCGGCCGTCTGGCTCCGCTCATGGACCAGCGCCTTCGAGGTCGACGAAGTACGCCTCGATGCGCCAGCTCGCCCGATAACGGTCGTCAGTCAACAGGAGTCGCAGGCGGTGGGCGCAGTTGCCAAAGTTCAGCGGCGTGCGCACCGGTGTCACTGGCTGATTCGCCTCGAAGATGTCGACGAGGTAGGTCACGCCAGACTCCCGCCAGTACTGGCACAGGTCACGCCGACCTTGCCTGAAGTAGTCCCAGGAATTGACAAGACCATCGAGGTTGACGACTGCCCGACCGGACAGAAAGCCAATCGCGCCCGCGTTCCAGCTACCGACCACGGCCTCGGCGGGCACGTGCCGAGACACCCAATCGGCGGCATCGTGCAGCGGGGCGACGATGCCGTCCTCCTGACGCGCAACTTGCCAGGCGCGCACCTCGACCGCCGCCGCAAGCGGTACCAGGAGCAACGCCAGAACCGACAGTGGAACCGCCCGGGGGTTCTGTGCGTTCGGCCTCAGCCGAGACAACCTGTCCTCGACGACAGCCCCGACCAGAAGCGCCGCCAACCACCGCTGCACCACGAAGTAGTGCGGTGGGTAGCTGAGGGACCCGTGGTACACCAGCGTGTAACCCGCCGCCTGCGCCAGACCAAACGCGAGGAAGGGCGAGGCTCCTCGCATCAGCCGACGGAGCGCTCCGTCAGGGACCGCCCGCCGTGCAATGCAGTGGAAACTCCAGAGCCCGCCGACCACCGGGATACCGAGCGCCAGATGGACTGTGGAGAGACTCTCCGACTTCGACAGCGGCCAGAGCATGTGCCTCGCCTTGGCCCCCACCCAGCCATACGACTGGAACCAGGGGTCGGCGGCCAGCAGCGCCCCGGACCACTCGCGCTTGACTGCCGCGGAGACGGGAAACGGATCGCCCACCAGTACGAGGTTCGCCGCGACATAGCCGACGGACACGAGCAACACCGGGAGTCCGACTGCGGCAAGGTGCGCGGCCCACGGCCTGCTGTGCTGTCGGCGATCTCGCGGCCAGACCAGCCAGCCGCCAATCATCCCCGCCAGAGCGATCGTCTCCAGACGGGCCAGCGTGCTCAAGGCAAGCAGCAGACCAAGGGCGCCGTAGGTGGCCAGCGACACCCGTGTGACGTCCGGCCGCGCCCGGAGCCACAGATGGGCAACGGCCAGTACGACCACCGCGTGGACGGCGAACTCCTGCCCCCCCAGCGTCACGGAGGCGCTGCAGACGAGCCACAGCTGGGCCGCGACAACCGCGCCGACGCGTCCCATGAGCAACCGAGCCGTGTGGTAGACAAGGATGACGGCGACCGCCGACAGCGCCACCTGCACCAAGACGCCCACGGTCAGTGCCGCGCCGGCCGACGGCGCAAGCCAGAACACGGGCACGAGGAGAAGCAACCAGAGCGGGTGGTACCCGTTGGTCAGGTGCTGGCCGTCAAACGTCGACCCGTGGCCACTGGCAACATGTTGCGCGATCTTGAAATAGTAGAACCCGTCTTCATGGGTCAGACCGACCCCACTGGCCACCTGCCAGACGCCGGCCAGCAGGACCAGGGCCGCGAATACCGCAGAGATCGTCCAATCAAGCGGGTCCCTGGCACTCACCGTCGCTCCTCCACGAGTCTCTGATCGAACGACACTGCTGCCCGAAGTTCCGTATCGCGCAAAACGCGGGATCTCGGCTCCAAGGATCCGCTCGACGGTCTCGTCAAACGGCGTCCAGCGATTCTACGATGGGTGCCAGACGCAGATCATCGCGTGACCATAGGAGGTATTAGGGGGGGGCGAAAGTTGGCCGAAGCTTGTCGAGGGTCGTGCTGAGGGGCTCTTGTCCTTCTCGACGACGGCCTTGGAGGTAGGCCGCAGCGTGCGCGGTTCGATACAACTGCCCTCGCGCATGAAGCCCGGCGATCGGCTCGGTCACTACACCATCGTCTCGCACCTCGGTTCCGGGGGCATGGGCGCCGTGTATCGAGCAACCGACACCACGCTCGGGCGCGACGTTGCGCTCAAGGTCCTTCCGCCCGACCTGGCCGCCGATCCGGAGCGTCTCGAGCGGTTCCGGCGCGAAGCCCGCGCCGTCGCTGCGCTCAATCACCCGCACATCGTCACGATCTACTCCGTCGAGCACGCCGCGGGCGTGCACTTTCTGACCATGGAGCTCGTCACGGGTCGGCCGCTCGATCGCGTGATCACGGCAGAGGCGATGCCCATCGAGCGGGTGGTCGATCTTGCGCGGGCGGTTTCCGAGGCGCTGGCCGCGGCGCACGAGCAAGGCATCGTGCATCGCGATCTGAAGCCGGCGAACGTGATCGTGAGCGACAGCGGTCGGGTGAAGGTCCTGGATTTCGGTCTGGCCAAGGTGCCCAAGAGGGCGTCGACGCTCGATGGCGAAGTGACGAACCTCGCAACCGAGGTCGGAGCCGTCCTGGGTACGCCGGCCTACATGTCACCGGAGCAAGTGTCCGGCCTCGACGTGGACCATCGCACGGACATCTTCTCGCTCGGCGTCATGCTCTACTAGATGGCGACGGGCCTGCGCCCGTTTCGCGGACGCTCGTCAGGCGAGCTGGCCTCGGCGATTCTGCGAGACACGCCGCGGCCCGTGTCCGAAGTCCGGTCAGCCGTGCCGTCCGACCTCGCGCGCGTGATTGCCAGGTGTTTGGAAAAAGATGCGTCGGCCCGCTTTGCGACGATGGCCGACGTGCACAAGGCGCTGCGGTCGGGACCGGCCCGTGTACCCACTGCGGAGCAGGGGCCCTCGGTGGCCGTGCTGCCGTTCCAGAATCTCAGCGCCGATCCAGAAAACGAGTTCTTTGGTGACGGCCTGGCCGAAGAAATCCTCAACGCGCTCACGCAGATAGACGGCCTTCGCGTGGCCGCGCGGACGTCGTCGTTCTCTTTCAAGGGCAAGGCCACCGAGATCAGCGAGATCGCGGCGAAGCTGCGCGTGTCCACCGTGCTCGAAGGCAGTGTGCGGCGCGCCGGCAATCGAATTCGGGTGACGGTCCAACTTGTCGACGTGGCCAACGGCTTCCATCTGTGGTCGGAGCGCTACGACCGGCAGATGGCCGACATCTTCGACGTCCAGGACGAGATTGCGCGCGCCATCGCCGAGAAGCTGAAGGTCACTCTGACGGCGAGCGGGACCACGCGCCTGGTGAAACAGGCGACGACGAACGTGCAGGCCTACGAGCTGTACCTGCGCGGCCGGGCGCTCCTCTTGAAGCGTGGCCGGCATGTGGCGGAAGGCACCGAGTGCCTGCGGCGCGCCGTCGATCTCGACCCCACCTTCGCGGCCGCGTGGGCCGGGCTTGCCGATACCTACACGGTGCGCGGGTATTGGGGCATGGCTCCGCCGGGCGAGACCATGCCACAGGCCCTGACGGCGGCGCGGCGCGCGGTCGCCCTCGATCCCGATCTGGCCGAAGCGCAGTGCGCGCTCGCCATGACGTTGCTCTTGTGGGAGCGCGACTACGCGGCCGCGGAGGCCGCCTTCCGTCGCTGCCTCGAGCTCAATCCCGCTTACACCCAGGGGCGATGCTGGTACGCCGCGTTCTCCCTCCAATTTGTCCGCGGCCGCTCGACCGAAGGTGTCGCGGAGGCCCGACGCGCGCTCGAGTCCGATCCGCTGTCGGCCTATGCCACTTCGCTTCTCGCCATGTGTCTCGGCTGTGCTGGCCAGACAGTCGAGGGTCTCGAGAAGGCCCGACTCGGCGCGGAACGTGATCCGGATTCGCTCTTGACGCAGTGGGTGCACGGCCTGGTCGCGCACTGGAACGGGGCATTCGAGGAGTCGATTGCGGCGTTCAAGGCCGCGGAAGCGGTCTCTGCTGGGCACTCCTACACGCTCGCCAATGCGGCGGTTGCCTGCGCCGACTGGGGGAAGCCGGCCGAGGCGCGACGCCTGCACGAAGAGGTCCTCGCTCTGAGCGCCCGCTCCTACGTGCCGCTGGCCCAGCTGGCGGCCTCGGCCGCCGCGGTCGGCGAGCAGGATCTCGCGCTCGATTTCGTGCGACGGGCGTGCGACGAACGGGAGCCAATCCTTATCATCATGGCCCGGCTCTTCCCGGACTCCCGGCGCATCCGCGAAGACCCGCGGTTTGCCGACGTCCTCCGCCGGCTGGCGTTTCCGGACTGACCTGCGCCGCGTCGGTCTTCGGCCCTCGGCCGAGAGCTGACGGCCGCAAACGCCCATCGGCCATCGTGGGTGCCCGGTGATTAAGGCGCGACCGTCACGCTGATCACTTCGCACATCCCGGGCAGCGTGCGGTGCATGTCGTCGCCTGCCTGGACGGCCAACCTGTTCTGACCGGGAGCGAGCGACATCTCGATTACTTTCTTGCCATCGCCGAAGTGGATCCACGGATCGGCCTTCGGAATGACCACGCCGACCCCGAGGCAGTCGGTGTCCACGCCGAGGTGATCGTGGCCCGCTACTCGGTGGTGCGGGTTGCCGACGAGATCGTGGTGGACCTGATGGCGAACGCC
>SXOW01000132.1 GCA_005778315.1 Acidobacteriota bacterium | reverse complement strand
GCCCTGCCGCCCTACCAGGGCGGAGGCGGCATGATCAGGTCCGTGACCTTCGAGAGGACGACGTACAACGACGTCCCGCACAAGTTCGAGGCTGGCACGCCACATATCGCCGGCGCGATCGGGCTTGGTGCGGCCGTGGATTTCATCGCGGGTGTCGGCTTCGACGCCATTGCGGCACATGAGGGTCGACTGCTCGAGTACGCCACGACGGCGCTCAGCGCGGTGCCGGGTCTGCGACTCATCGGCACGGCGCCGAACAAGGCGAGCATCTTGTCGTTTGTGCTCGACGGGGTGCACGCACATGACATCGGCACCATCGTGGACACGCAAGGCGTGGCGATTCGAACCGGCCATCACTGTGCGCAGCCGGTCATGGACAGATTCAACGTCCCGGCCACGGCCCGGGCGTCGCTGGCGATGTACAACACCACGGATGAAGTAGACCAGCTCGTGGCCGCGTTGACCAAGGTCCGCGAGCTGTTTGGCTAGTGGACGGGGATTCGCATGTCCGATTTGAGAGAGCTGTATCAGGAAGTCATCCTCGACCACAATCGAAGTCCCCGCAACTTCGGGTCGTTGGACGACCCGACACTCCGGGCGGACGGCCACAACCCGCTGTGCGGCGACAAACTCACCGTCGCGTTGAACGTCGTCGACGGTGTGGTGACCGACATCCGATTCGAGGGTTCCGGGTGCGCAATCTCGAAGGCCTCGGCGTCGTTGATGACCGAGGGTGTCAAAGGCAGGACCGTTGACGAAGCGAAAGCCCTCTTTGAACGCTTTCGCCAGCTCGTGATGGACCGGGACGCTCCGCCGCACGCACAGCTTGGCAAGTTGGCCGTGTTCGCGGGGGTCCGCGACTACCCGGCTCGTGTCAAGTGTGCGATTCTGGCGTGGCACACGCTCATCGCCGCGGTAGAGGGTAGCCAGGAACCGGCATCAACGGAGTAAGTGGTGGGAATCTTCAACTTCAAAAAAACGCCCGAAAAGCCTGTCGAGCCTGTCGAAACCGAAGGCTTCGACGTGTCAGCGCTGACCGGTGAACCGTCCGCCAAGATGACCCCGCCGCGAGCAGAGCCGCCACGCGACTTCATGTCGTCCAAGCCGCCTGCGCCGGCACCCACGACGACCCACGATCCGATCGACGTGGATCCGCTGAAGACGCTCGAGTTGAAACCCAGGCTCATCGAGGCGCTCTCGACGGTGTATGACCCTGAGATTCCCGTCAACATCTACGAAATGGGTCTGATCTATGACATCGATGTCGACGCGACCGGACTGGTCGGTGTGCGGATGACGCTCACGTCGCCCGGATGCCCGGCGGCGCCGCGTCTGCCTGGAGAGGTCAGGGCGAAAGCCAAGTCGGTCGCTGGCGTGACCGACGCCTGGGTCGACGTGGTCTGGGAACCGACGTGGGACATGAGCAAGATGAGCGACGCGGCCAAGCTCCAGCTCGGCCTGCTGTAGGCGCTGTTGCGGTTTCCCTCCAACACAGTGGCGCCGGGCCTCAACCGTGCGCTCGCAGGCCTGAAGGCCTGCGCCCCCCCCGGAGCGGGGCGACACCGGTGGATGGGACCACCAGCTACCCCCCGGCGACAACCTCCGGATCGCCGTCCTCCCCGGGTTCGGACTCGACCGCGGCGATCTGATTGCGACCAGCCCTCGTCGCTTGCAGGAGCGCGGTGTTCGCGCCAGCCAACAATGCCAACTCTTCCCAGTGTGAGTCGAGGGCCGGCGTCGAGGTGGACACGCCCACGCTGACCGTCACGCGCGAAGACGCTTCCGACTCCGGGTGCGGAATAGCCAACGCTTCGACCGCGGCACAGATTCGATGCGCCACCAGGGACGCGCTCCCCGGGTCGGCCTGCGTCAGCACCACCCCAAACTTCTTGCCTCCGTATCGCGCGACCAGGTCGCTGGGGCGCCGCACGAGGTCCTTCAAGGCACCGCCGATCTTGGCTAGACACGCGTCGCCCGCCGAGTGCCCCAGCCGATCGTTGTACTCCCGAAAATAATCGACGTCGATCATCAGCACGCTGATGGAGGACGCGTCACGAAGCGCACGCCTCCACTCGGACTGCAGGAACTCCTGAAACGCACTGTGATTCGCCAGTGAGGTGACCGGGTCGATCGCGGCCAACCGGTGCAACGACTCGCGCGCTTCCACCAGCTCGGTGTTGCGCCGGTTCAGCGTCTCGGCGAGGTCACGCGAGGTGGCGCGGAGCGAGCGGCATTTGAGCGCCAGGTACACAAGAGCCCCCAGCGACGCCAGCAACGCGGTCCAGTAACTCGCCGAGACAGTCACCTCGCCAGATTCTTGCACACCTCGACCCCGACACCCGGTCACCGCGACCGCTTCGCCGTTGCGCGCGGGGGGTTCGATCCATAATTGGCGATCCGCGTTCGGCGGTGTGTCCGCTCCGCCTTGCCCTCATTCACGCTCGTCGCATGTCGCGGAGTGTTCGCCACGAGCCCCGTTGCGCAACGAAGGATGGTTCTTGATGGAAGTGGTGTGTCTGGATCTGGAAGGCGTGTTGGTACCGGAGATTTGGATCGAGTTCGCTCAGGTGACAGGCATCGACGCACTCAGGAAGACGACACGCGATGTGGCTGACTATGACCAGTTGATGCGGTTCCGGCTCGATCAGTTGCGCCAGCACAAGCTGGGGCTTCCCGAAATCGAGTCCGTCATCCAGACGATGGCGCCGCTGGATGGCGCGGCCGACTTTCTCACGGCCTTGCGCGAGCGATACCAGGTGGTCATCTTGTCCGACACGTTCTACGAGTTTTCGCGGCCACTGATGGCCCAGCTCAACTGGCCCACACTGTTCTGTCATCGCCTGGTCGTCGAACCGAACGGCGACGTGAGCGGCTTTCGGATACGGCAGAGCGAGCCGAAGAAGAGCGCTGTCGCGGCGCTGCAGTCACTCAATTTTCGCGTCATCGCGGCTGGGGACTCATACAACGACACCGCGATGCTGGCGCAGGCCGACCACGGTTTCCTGTTTCGGTCGCCAGCCAACGTGATCGCGGAGTTCCCCCAGTATCGGCACACGCGCGAGTACGACGACCTGCGCCGCTTGATCGACGGAGCGAGCGGTCGCACCGCGTAGCCGCCTCGTTGGCGCGTGGTAGCATCGAGCCGCGCGGGGGCTGGTAACCCCGCAGCTCCCTTACATGGACCCGGTCACGCTTCATCGGTCCGCCTCCGCGGCAACCCGACTCGCGGCGGCCGATCGGTTCCTCGACGCCCTGGCGCCGGCAGCGGAGGCGCTCGTGATTGGCGCCACCCGGGACGCGGTCGACGACCTGGTGCGAGACCGTGCCGCGCGTCGCGGCGCCACCTTCGGACTCCACCGGTTCAGTCTGCGGCAGCTGGCGGCGCGGATCACCGCGACGCACCTCGCCGCCCGCGGTCTCGCCCCTGCCACCCGACTGGGTGCTGAAGCGGTGGCCGCCCGCACCGCCTTTGACGAGTTGGAAGCGGGGACGCTGTCGTATCTGTCGCCGATTGCCAGGCTTCGCAGCTTTGGACGCACGCTGGCCTCGAGCGTCGACGAGCTCCGCGTCAGTGACGTGGACACCGACGGCCTCGACCAACATGGCGCGCTGGGGACCGACCTGGCCAGGCTCGCGGCCCGGTATGCGGAACACCTCAAACAGGCGCGACTGATCGACATCCCAGCGTTGTACCGCCTGGCCGCCGCCACCATCAGCGCGACCGACCCGCCTGGCCTGACATTGACCGGCGGGCTGCGTCTCGATGTCCCGGTGCTGTTGGTCGATGTGCCGGTCCGGGACGAGGCAACCCGCGGCCTGGTGTGTGCCCTGGCGCGGCGAGCCAGCCGGTTCCTGGCCACCGTGCCGCTGGGTGATGACCGCACCACCGCCGCGCTCGCGCGGGTGGCCACGACAACCGAGCCGGACGACCCCTCGACGGCTGACACCGGGCCGCTCGCCAAGGTCCGCGAGCGACTCTTCGAACCGATCGCGGTCTTCGAGGCCTCGCCCGCCGGGGCACCAGCGGAACTCGGCGCGGACGAAGCCGTGTCGCTGTTTTCGGCCCCGAGCGAGACCCGCGAGTGCGTCGAAATCGCCAGAGCCGTCCACGAGCAGGCGCGTCGCGGTGTTCCCCTGGATCGAATGGCCGTGCTACTCCGAGCGCCTCAGGTCTATGCGCCGCTGTTGGAAACGGCGCTGCGCCGCGCTGGTGTCGATGCGTGGTTCGTCCGCGGAACCCGCGCTCCGGATCCAGCCGGGCGCGCGTTTCTGGCGCTGCTGGCCTGCGCGGCGGAACGGCTGTCAGCGCGACGATTCTCCGAGTATCTCTCGCTGGGTCAAGTGCCGGCGCCGGACGCTGACGGTGCGCCGCCGCTCGACCGCAGCCGCTGGGTTCCCCCGGACAATGGCGACCAGCTGCTGCCGCCCCCAGTGCTGCAACAGGGGTCACTGTTCGATCTCATGGAGATCGAAACACCGACGGTGGCGGCCCCCTCGATGGCTCCGGACGACACCGGCGACACGCCGGTGGTCGACGGAACGCTCCGCACGCCCTGGCGCTGGGACCGCCTGCTCGTCGAGTCGGCGGTCATCGGTGGGCACGACCGTTGGACACGACGCCTGGCGGGTCTCGAGCACGAATTGGAGCTCCGGCTGGAAGCTGCGCAACGCGAGGACCCAGAATCATCCCGGGTGGCTCGACTCGCAAGCGATATCACCAACTTGCGCCATCTCCGTCGATTCGCCCTCCCGGTCATCGATCGGCTCGGTGCCTTCCCTGCCGGCGCCACCTGGGGCGAATGGCTCGACCGCCTCGACACCTTGGCCCCCATGGTGCTCCAGCGACCAGACCGGGTCCTGGCGGTACTCGGCGAGCTCAGACCGATGGCTGCGGTGGGCCCGGTTCCGCTTGCCGAAGTGCAGAATGTGCTGTCGGAGCGCCTGACGCAGCTTCACGAGGACCCGCCCTCCAGGCGGTACGGGCGCGTGTTCGTCGGTGGACCAGAGCATGTTCGGGGACGCGCCTTCGACGTCGTCTTCGTGCCTGGATTGGCTGAACGCATCTTCCCGCAGAAACAGCGTCAGGACCCGCTACTCCTGGACGAACACCGCCGCGCCCTGAATGGCACCGCGGACGGCCGACTTGGTCTGCCGGTGCTGGCTGACCGCGTCGGCGACGAACGTCTGCTCCTCCGGTTGGCGGTCGGCGCTGCCACCCAGCATCTGTATCTCTCGTATCCACGGCTACAGCTCGGAGAGTCCCGCCCCCGTGTCCCATCGTTCTACGCCCTGGACCTGGAGCGCGCTCGGACGGGACGCGTCCCGGACTTTGCCATGACCGAACGGCGCGCTTTCGCGCGTGTCGGGGCTCGGTTGGCGTGGCCAGCACCGTCCGACCCCGGGATGGCTATCGACGATACGGAACACGATCTCTCGGTGCTCGGGCCCCTGCTGCGCCGCGCGGTCTCACCGGAGCTCACGGGACGCGCCCGGTCTCTGCTGGAGCTGGACCCGGGCCTGCGCCGGTCGTTGCTCACGCGGTGGGCCCGCTGGATGCCGGCCTGGACGAAATTCGACGGTATCTACCACCCGGAGGCCGCCGCGCGCGCGGCGCTCGACCAGCACCGGTTGTCGGCGCGTCCGTACTCGGTGTCGGCCCTGCAGCGGTTCGCGATGTGTCCGTATCAGTTTCTGTTGTCCAGTATTTTCCGGCTGCATCCGCGCGACGAAATCGAATCACTCGAGCGGTTGGACCCGCTGACGCGTGGTCGCATGTTCCATGAAGTACAGACCGCGTTCGTGCGTGGACTGGAGGCACGGGGCGCACTGCCGGTCACCCGCGACCGACTCGCGGAGGCCGAAACGCTCCTCGACGACACCCTCGACACGTTGGCGGCCCGGTATCGCGAAGAGCTCGCGCCAGCCATCGATCGGGTCTGGATCGACGAGGTAGAAGCGATGCGCACCGACCTCAAAGGCTGGGTGCATCACGTGGCGAACGAGGAGGGGGAATGGGTCCCGGTGCGAGCCGAGCTGGGGTTCGGTTTTGCCCCCGGGTCTGGTCGTGACCCGCGCAGTGTGTCGGAGCCGGCGGTCATCGACGGTCAGTGGCAGCTGCACGGCATTGTCGACCTCGTGGAGGCGCGCGGGCGACCGACCGCAGAGGGTGAGTTGCGCGTCACCGACCACAAGACCGGAAAGAACCGAACCCAGGAGCGCATGATCGTGGGCCGCGGCGAAGTGCTCCAACCGGTGCTCTACGGTCTTGCGGTCGAACAGGCTCTGGGGCGACCCGTGGCAGAATCGCGGCTCTTCTACTCGACGGTGGCGGGCGGGTATGGCAGCCGTACCATTACCCTGGGCGACACCGAGCGCCGGCACGGGTTGGAGGTCCTCGAGATCATCGATCGCGCGATCGAGCACGGCGTGGTGCTGCCGGCCCCTCGCCAAGGGGCCTGCACGTGGTGTGATTTCCGCGTCGTCTGTGGCCCCTGGGAAGAGACGCGCGTGCGCCGGAAGGACTCGACCAAGCTCGCCGACCTGCAGGTCCTGCGCCGCCTCCCCTAGCCGATCGACAAGCGCCACGGCATGAGCATGAGCATGACCACCCCACTCGTCGACGCGCCAGAGCGGGAGCGAATCCGCCATTCGCTCGACGAGTCGTTGATGGTCGAAGCGGCGGCGGGCACCGGGAAAACCACGGAGCTCGTCGCACGCATCGTCAACGTCCTCGCGGCCGGCCAGGCCCGCGTCGATCAGATGCTCGCCGTCACCTTTACCGAAAAGGCGGCCGGCGAGCTGAAGCTACGGCTGCGAGAAGAGCTGGAACAGGCGCGCCACGACCTGAACGGTGACCACGCTGGAGGTGCCCGCCCCCCCGGGTCAGACCGATCGGTCACCAACGTCGAACACGCCATCGCCCACCTCGAAGAAGCACACGTCAGCACCATCCACGGCTTTTGCGCCGATCTGCTGCACGAACGTCCGGTCGAGGCCGGCGTCGACCCGCAGTTCGAGGTCCTCGCCGACGGCGCGGTACGGACGTTCGGGCAGGCATTCGACGGATGGCTGCAGCGGGCCCTGGCCGATCCTCCGGAAGGAGTCAGACGGGCGCTGCGTCGCCGAACCGCCGGTGGGTTCGGCGAACCCGATGACAAGCAACGACCCACAGAGCGCCTCAAGCGGGCCGCGGCGGACCTCAGCGAATGGCGGGATTTTCCGACCCCGTGGCGTCGCGAAACATTCGAGCGGAAGGTGATCATCGACCAGATCGTCGCGCACCTGATCGACTTCGCGGAATTGGTCGACCGCGTGTCAAACCGCCGGAGCGATCCGCTCTATCTCGATGTCCGGCCGGCGCTCCTGACGGCGCGGGCTATTCAGACGCACGACGAGTTGCGGCCCCGGCGGCGTGACTACGATGGCATTGAAGCGTCACTCGTGGATCTCGCCGCGAACCGCGACCTCGCCACCCCCCGGCGTGGATCCGGCGCCGACTACGGAGACGGCGTCACACGCGCCGCGGTGCTCGAGCAGCACCGTAAGATCGCGGAGGTACTGCAGAATTTTCGGCGCGTCGCCGACGCCGACCTGGCCGCCCTGCTGCAAAGTGAGCTCTGGGCTCCGATTGCGTCCTACGCAGACCTCAAACGAGACGCCGGTCGGCTCGATTTTGTCGACCTGCTGCTGCAGGCGCGCGACCTGGTGCGCGACCACGACGCCGTCCGGCAGGACTTCCAGCGGCGTTTCACCCGCATCTTCGTCGACGAGTTCCAGGACACGGACCCATTGCAGGCAGAGATCCTGTTGCTGCTGGCGGCCGACGACCCGGCGGAGCGGGACTGGCGCCGCGTGCGGCCTGCCCCGGGCAAGCTCTTCATCGTCGGCGATCCCAAACAGTCCATCTACCGGTTTCGGCGCGCCGACGTCGGTGTCTATCAACAGGTCAAGACCCAGCTGGGCGACCGCGGCATTGCGTCGCTCGCGTTGACCACCAGCTTCCGGGCCGTGCCCTCCATTCAGCGACTGATCAACCACGCCTTTGGGCCGTTGATGTCTCAGCCACCAACGGCGCACGGCGGGCCGCAGGTCGCCTACGTGCCGCTGTCACCCCATCGTGACGAGGTGACGGACCAGCCGAGCGTGGTGGTCCTGCCGGTGCCCCACCCGTACGGGTTGCGCCGACTTGCCGCAGCCGCGATTGAACGGTCGTTGCCGGACGCGGTCGGGGCGTTCGTCAGCTGGCTCGTCAGCGAGAGCGGCTGGCAGGTCACCGAGCGTGTGCCGGTAGACGAGGGGGCGGTGGCCGTCGAGACGACGTCGAGAAAGGTCCCGATCGCCGCCCGTCACGTCTGCCTGCTGTTCCGTCGATTCGAAAGCTTTCGCACCGACATCACACGCGGCTACGTCGACGCGCTCGAGGCGCGCGACGTGCCACATCTGCTCATTGGCGGCCGGACCTTCCACGACCGGGACGAAGTCACGACCATACGGGCGGCGCTGTCGGCGGTCGAATATCCGGACGACGAGTTGTCGGTGTTCGCCACGCTCCGCGGCTCGCTGTTCTCGATCGAGGACGCGACGCTGCTGGAGTACCACCAGCGATTCGGACGGTTGCACCCGTTTCGCATCCCCGCGGCGCTCCGTGTCGGGGCGCCGGCCCAGGGAGACATGGACGCCGAGTCGGATGCGGCGCGCGCTCGCCTGCGGCCCATTGTCGAAGCCCTGCACGTGCTACGAACGGCCCACAACAAGCGGAACGACGTGCCGGTCGCGGAGACCCTCGGCGGTTTGCTCGAAGCCACCCGCGCGCATGCCGGTTTTGTCATGCGCCCGGGCGGCGAGCAGGCCTTGGCCAACGTGATGCAAGTGGCCGAGATGGCGCGTCGCTATGAGGCTGGCGGCGGCCTGTCGTTTCGCGGATTCGTCGAGCAGCTGGAGGACGATGCCGCGGCGCGCGAGGGTGGGGACGCGCCCATTCTCGAGGAAGGCAGCGACGGGGTTCGGCTCATGACCGTGCACCGCGCCAAGGGGCTCGAATTCCCCGTGGTGATTCTGGTCGACCCCACGTGCAAATTGCATCGCAAGACGGCCGGACGCTATCTCGATCCTGACCGCCGTCTGTGCGCCCTTCGGTTGGCCGGCTGGCCACCACTGGACCTCCTCGACCACGAAGCCGTCGAGGTCGAACGCGACCGGCATGAGGGCATCCGCCTCGCCTATGTCGCGGCGACGCGCGCCCGGGATCTGCTGGTCGTGCCAGGTATTGGCGACGGTCCCTATCAGGGCGGCTGGCTCGGACCGCTCGATGCGTCGCTCTACCCGCCGGTGCCGGTCCGACGCGATCCGGCTGCCGCACCCGGCTGCCCCCCGTTCGGGCCCGACAGCGTCGTCGACCGGCCAGACGGTGCCCCTGCCGGACCGGATACGGTGGCGCCAGGCCTCTACGACTTCAATCCCGACCTGGCCGGCCTGGCGAAAGTGCTGCCGTTTCAGGGACGGTCGCCGTCAGACCACGCGGTCGAGGCGGAGGACGGCCCCCCGGAGGCGGTGGCATGCGCGGAGCCGGGGACAGCAGGACCGGACGTGACGGCGGCGGCGGACCGCCAGACGCACGGGTACTCAGTCGTCTGGTGGGACCCGAACTCGCCGACACTGCGGTTGGGCGTGGAAGCGAGATTCGGTATTCGACAGGCGGAGCTGTTGTCGAAGGACGCCCCACCGGCCGTCGTCGCGGGTGACCTCGCCCGGTATCGCACCTGGCGTGAGCGGCGTGACCAGACCATCGTCGACGCGCAGGTGCCCAGCGTGCGAGTTCGCACCGTGAACGAGTGGGCCAGGCAGCAGGTGGGTGACGGTGAACCGCCGGCGCCGGACGCGGCCGTCGTCGAGGTGATCGCACTCGGCGCGGCCACCGCACCGGGGTCGGCCGTCGACGGCGAGCGCCCGTCCGGCCGCCGGTTCGGCGCCCTTGTCCACAAGGTCCTCGCCGTAACGCCTCTGGACGCTGTCGCGGACCAGGTGCGCGCGGTCGCCGTGCTGGAGGGGCGACTCCTGGGCTCCGACGACCACGAGGTCGCAGCGGCCGCCACTGTGGTCACCGACGCGCTGAGCCACCCTGTGTTCGCCGCGGCCCGCCTGGCGGCCGAGGCCGGATCCTGTCGTCGTGAAACACCAGTCACGATGGGACTGGAGGATGGTCTGTTGGTCGAAGGCGTCGTCGACCTGGCGTTCAAACAGGAGGGCACGTGGGTCATCGTCGACTTCAAGACCGATCGGGAGCTCCAGGGTTGGTTGGAGGTCTATCGCCGGCAGGTACAGCTCTATGCCCGAATGGTCGCGCAGGCGACCGGCGAGCCGGCCCGGCCTGTCTTGATGCAAATCTGATCCACGTCGACCGAAGCGTATAATTCGGCGGTGGGTCGTACACAACGCTCAAAGCGAACGGCACGAGCGGCGCCGAAGCCAGGCACGCGGCGCGCGCCCGTCTGGATTGTATTGGTCCTGGTCGTGGCGCTCGGCCTGCTCGGCGTGTTTCAGGCCTCACGCTCAGCCCCGTCCTCAGAGGCCGCCCCGGCGGCTCTCGCCGCGGCTGGCTCGACCACAGCCCCTCCCCCATCGACGACGACGGCCGCGACGGTTGCCGCCGAGCACCCGGTGCGGATGCTCCGGGTCGACGTCCTCCGTGAGTTGTCCCACGAGCGGGACGCGTATACGCAGGGTCTCGTGTGGTGGGACGATCAACTGTTTGAGAGCACCGGACGTATCGGCGACTCCACCTTGCGCCGTCTGGACCCGCAAACGGGCGAGGTGGTCCAGCGCATCGACATTGGCCAGCAGTATTTCGGCGAAGGACTGGCGCTGGTCGACCAACGGTTGATCATGCTGACGTGGCGCGACGAGCGCGCGTTCACCTTCGACCGGGATTCCTTTGAGGCCCTCGACACCTACCGCTATCAAGGAGAAGGATGGGGACTCTGCCTGGACGGAGACCGGCTCGTGATGAGCGACGGGACCGACAGTCTGACCTTCCGCGACCCCGTGACGTTCGAACCGGTCGGCGAACAGCGGGTCCGGCTCCGCGGGCAGCCGCTGCCCAAACTGAATGAGCTGGAATGTGTCGATGGCGCGGTGTACGCCAACGTGTGGGAAGACGATTTCCTCGTGCGCATCGACCCCGAGACGGGACACGTCACCGACTACATCGACGCCGCCGGATTGCTGCAGGGCGACGACCTCTTCGGTTCCGAAGTGCTCAACGGCATCGCATACAACCCCGTGGCCGAGACCTTTTACATCACCGGCAAGTGGTGGCCGAAGATGTTTGAAGTCCGGTTCGTGCCGTAACGGTTCCACGCCAGCTTCGCGTCGAGTGACCGTTCCTGGCCACCGAGAAAGCGTTCAGACGACATGCGCAGCAGGCCTGCTCTGACAGCGTCACCGCTCGCACTCATCGGCCTCGTCTGCCTGGCGGCCCAGGCCGCAGCCCAACCCGGGGCCACGAACGGGGAATGGCGGTCCTACGCGGCCGACCTGTACAGCTCGAAATACTCCCCGCTCGACCAGATCACCGCCGACAACTTCGGCCAGCTCGAGGTGGCGTGGCGGTGGCGCACCGCCGACACACATCTCGCGGTCGTGGGTGAACGGGGCGCGTCGATCGTGGCGGCGAACACGCTCTTCGACGTGCTGGAGGCTGCCGAGCCGGACCGCTGGGTCACCAGACCGGGGCCCGGTCGACTGGTGGCGACGCCGCTGATGGTCGACGGCGTCCTGTATCTGAGCACGCCGCTCTATCAGGCCGCGGCCATCGACGCTCGGACCGGAGCCACGCTGTGGGTCCATGACCCGCGCGTCTACGAAGCCGGCACGCCGGCCCCGGCGCCATGGACCCATCGGGGCGTCGGGTATTGGGAAAACGGGGACGAAGCGCGAATCGTGTGGGGCACGGGCGATGGCTTCCTGGTGTCGGTCGACGCCAAGACCGGATTGCCGGCCGACGACTTCGGTGCGCAGGGTCGAGTCGACCTGACGGACAACCTGCCACGCGTCACCCGCGGACAGCGCGACAATCTCAACCTGCTCCCTCTCTCCTCGCAGTCGGCCCCGTTGGTGGTGGGAGACACGATTGTCGTGGGCTCGTCGATCAACGACTTCAGCAATACCAAAGAAATGCCCCCTGGGTTCGCGCGCGCTTACGACGCGCGCACCGGGCGGCACCAGTGGGATTTCCACAACATCCCGCAGAGCGCGGATGAGTTTGGCGGCGACACCTGGCTCAATGAGTCGTGGCGGTACTCGGGCAACGCCAACAGTTGGTCGAACATGAGCGTGGACCCGGAGCTGGGATATGTCTATCTGCCGACCAGCACGCCAACGTCCGACTACTACGGTGGCCACCGCCCCGGACACAACCTGTTTGCCGAGAGTCTGGTCGCGGTCGACCTGAGGACAGGGCAGCGCGTGTGGCACTTTCAGATGGTGCACCACGGCGTGTGGGACTACGACAACCCCACCGCACCAAATCTGCTCGACGTCACCGTCGACGGGCGCGAGGTCAAAGCGGTGGCGCAAGTCACCAAACAAGGCTTTGTGTACGCGTTCGATCGAGTCACCGGCAAGCCGATCTGGCCCATCGAAGAACGCGAGGTGAACACCGAGACGGACCTGGAGGGGGAAGTGCTGTCCCCGACCCAACCGTTCCCGACGCGGCCGGAGCCGTTTGACACGCAGGGAGCCACGCTCGACG
>SXOW01000131.1 GCA_005778315.1 Acidobacteriota bacterium | reverse complement strand
CGAATGTCAGGGGATGCAGCTTGATATGCGGCCAGGTTGGGGCGCCACCGGAGGCCAGTCCCAACTGTCCGTCGCGCCGGGGCTCCGTGGACAGAAGCAGGAGCGCCTGACCGATCTCCTCGGCTTGCACCCCGACCTGCACGCTGACGGCGCCAAAATGGTGCCGGTGGAGTCCCTCGGCCAGTCGCCTAAGGACAGGATTGTTGGGATCGGTCGCGACGCCGTCGATAATGAGCTGGCGGCGGGCCACGCCGAACGCGATCGTCGAGCGGTCAACAAGCAGTTCGTTTGCTCGACGGTGGACCTCCTCCACCCCGGGAGCAATGGACGGATGGTCGCTTGGGTACATCGAGTACCGATGCAGGGCGACCGACATCGCCACGAGAAACGCAGTCACGTCGCGCCTCGGGGCCGTCGGCCCTGTGGTTTCTGCGGTCTCGATGCTGGTCACGGCAATACTTGGGGCCAGTCCGCGTGCGCGAACAAGTTAGCAAGTTTCGTGCCTGACGTCCAGACGTGTGTGGGATCTTGTAACGCATTTTATCTAAATGCTTTACGACGTTCATGGGTCACCCGTTCGGCATCGCGCACCTTTAACACACCGACCCAAGGCTGTTTCGAAATGGTACGGTGGTGTCGGAAGTCGTGCCCGTGGTGTCGCCCGCCATCCGGCGCTCTCACGTGGGGCTCGCGCCCACGAGTCGGACGCGTTAGAATACACACCTCTCACACGACGACAAATTCTGGAGACCTACATGAATGTGCGCCTGGATGTGACGCGCCTTGGCTGTGTCGCCACGCTGCTGCTGGTGGCGGGCCCCAGTTCGGCGCAGACGCCGCCGGTGACCCCAGTGACCGACGCCGAGCTGCAGCAGCCCGCCGATGGCGACTGGCTCAATTGGCGACGGACCCTGGACGGCTGGGGCTACAGTCCGCTCGACGACATCGACCGCACCAACGTCGGCGACTTGCAGTTGGCCTGGTCCTGGGGGCTCGAGCCGGGTGTCTCGCAGACGACGCCTCTCGTGCACGACGGTGTGATGTATGTGGCGAATCCTGGCCATGTCGTGCAGGCCCTCGACGCTGGGAACGGTGACTTCATCTGGGAGTACCGCCGGGACATTGAAAATGCGGCACGCCGTCCAGGCGCCCAGATGCGGAGTCTGGCGATCTACCAGGACACCATCATTCTGAACACGTTCGACGCCCACATCGTGGGGCTGAATGCACGGACTGGCGAGGTGCGGTGGGACACGGACGTCATGCCCGGCGAGGAGGGGTACGGCTTCACAAGCGGACCGATCGTGGCGGACGGCATGATCGTCGCCGGGCTGATGGGATGCGACGTGTATCGGGAGAACACCTGCTACATCGTTGGTCTCGACGGTCGGACCGGCCAGGTCGCGTGGCGCACGTCGACGGTGGCCAGGCCCGGCGAGCGCGGTGGTGACACTTGGGGCGATTTGCCGCTGCTGCTGCGAGCCGGTGGGGACGCCTGGATTCCCGGGAGCTACGACCCGGTGACCAAGCTCGTCTACTACGGCACCTCACAGCCGAAGCCCTGGTCACGTGATGCGCGACGCACGGACGGGGACGCGCTCTACAGCAATTCCACGTTGGCGCTCGATCCTGCCACCGGCAACATGCAGTGGTACTACCAGCACATTCCGGGCGACAGCCACGACATGGACGAGACGTTCGAGAGGATTCTCGTCGACGTCAACGGAAAGCAGTCGGTCTTCAGCATGGGCAAGCTCGGTGTGCTGTGGGAGCTGGATCGCGGGACGGGTCAGTACCGCAACGCGATCGATCTGGGCTACCAGAACATCTTGGATGTTGACAAGGCGACCGGTGTCGTCACCTACCGGGAGGGGATGATCTCGGGGGTCGGGGAAGAGCTCTATTTCTGTCCTAGCACGGGCGGCTTCAAGAGCCTGCGGTCCATGGCGTATCACCCCGAGACGACCGCGATGTATATCCCGCTGAACCTGAACTGTGAGACGGCCGCGTTCGGTCCGGTCGAGTATCGAGCGGGGGGCGGCGGCACGGGCTGGGTGCGCGGTCGCCAGAATCACTTCCACCCCGACGCGCCAGACCAGTTGGGCGAGTTCCAGGCGCTCGACGTGCGCACCGGCGAGACACGGTGGAAGCAGCGCCGCCGCGCGCCATACAACACCGCGGCGCTGACCACGGCCGGCGGCCTCGTGTTCGTGGGGACGTGGGACCGCTACATCCTGGCCTACGATGTCGCTAGCGGCGAGGAGCTGTGGCAGGCACGGTTGTCGACAATGGCCAACGGCTATCCCATCAGTTATGCCGTGGATGGCAAACAGTACGTTGCGGTTGGGGCAGGCGCCTCGGGTGGGGCAGGAAGCTGGGCGGCTGTCGTGCCCAACGATCTGGTGTCCGAGATCAAGAATCCACGCGCTGGGAACGTCATGTTCGTGTTCGCGTTGCCGGAATGATGTCTCCGTGGGGTGGCCGCGACCACAAATTGGACCGTCTCGCGGTTGCGGCGCTGACGGCCACCGCGGTGGGCGGGTTCGCGTCCTGCACGGGTGCGCCCACGACGACGCCGGTCGAGTCGCCGGCGCCACGCGTGATCGTCGCCGGTGGAGACGGTCGCGCGGGCGGCTACGAAGCGGTGGCCGGGTGGTGGAAGCCGGCGGCCGACCACGACGACACCTGGACGTGGGGCGAAGTGTCGGGGGTCGCGGTCGATACCCCGGATCGCATCATCGTGGCGGTGTGGGGAGACCGAAGCGCCGACGGCCGCGAACGCGACAGGAGTTCGAACTACCTGGTGGTCGTCGACCGAGCCGGCCACGTGGTCGAGACCTGGTCGCAGTGGGATTCGACATTCAACAGGCCGCACCAGGTCTACATCAGTCCCTACGATCCGGACCGTCATGTGTGGGTGGTGGAACGCGGAGGCGGCCGCGGGGTGCACATGCAGGTCATGAAGTTCACCAACGACGGCAGCGAATTGGTGATGCGGCTGGGTGAGCCTGACCACCCGACCAGCCGGGAGGAGGCCCGGGCCAACCCGAACCCTGGTCCCTACACCTACGGTGAACCCGCCGTCCTCGCGTTTCTGCCTGACGGCAGCTTTCTCCTCGGTGATGGGTATTGGAATACCCGGATCGTCAAGTATGACGCCGCCGGTGAGTACGTCATGGAATGGGGCGAGGCGGGAAGCGGGCCCGGCCAGTTTGACCTCGTGCATGGCCTCGCCGTCGACCACGAGCGTCGCGTGTATGTCGCCGACCGCAGGAACAACCGGATCCAGGTCTTCACCGAAGACGGGACATTCCTTGATGAGTGGCCTGACATTACCGACCCGGTTGGCATCTTCATCGACGAGCTCCACGCGGTGTGGGTGATCTCGGCCAGCTTGCATCGCGTGCTCAAATACACGCTCGATGGCGAACTGCAGCACACCTGGGGCGCCTACGGGGGCCCTGGCGGGGTGCCAGGCGGGCTCTTCCGTCCGCACCAGATCGACGTAGACCAGGAGGGCAGTGTCTACGTGGCCAGCTGGTCCGGTGGCTGGCTCAACAAGTTCGTGCCCAAGGCCGACGCTGACCCGAGTCACCTCATGAGGACCGGGCTCGTCCTGGACCACTGACCACTGAGTCTGGACGGAGGCCACGCGCGGCTGCATTTCACTGTTGCGCCGGCTCTAAGGTTAGGGCTAGAGGCCAGCGCTACACGCCCCTGGGGCGCCCGGCAACCGAAGGACCGACACAGCGATGACAAATGCGATGGGTAGACGCGCCGTCGGTGGCGTGATGATGGTGGTGGCCTGTGGGGCGCTCCTGGCCGCGCCGGCGCCAGTCGCGGCGCAATACGGCACGCAGGGGGCCGAGTGGCGCAGCTACGGTGGCGACATCGGGAGCACCAAGTACTCCCCATTGGACCAGATCACCCGCGACAATTTCGCGCAGCTCGAGGAAGCGTGGCGGTGGTCGTCGGTCGACGACTTTCTGAGCGTGACCACTCCAGACGGGGGCGAGTGGTGGGCCGATTTCGACACCATCATCGAACAGCTGGTCGCCGACACGCCCAATCTGTACCGTGATCGGAATACCCCGAGCCGTTCGAACCTGCAGGCCACCCCCCTGATGGTCGGGGGCGTCCTCTATATCAACACCCCCTTGTCGCAGGGTGCCGCGATCGACGCCAAGACCGGGCGGACGCTCTGGGTCTACAACCCGAAGAGCTACGAAGAAGGTACGACGTCGATGACCGTGACCTGGCGGGAGCGCGGTGTTGCCTACTGGACTGACGGGGCGGAGGAGGAGCGCATCTACTGGGGTACCGGCAACGGTAGCCTCGTGTGTGTCGAGGCCAGGACCGGCCGTCCCTGTCAGAACTTCGGGCAGAACGGCATCATCGACGCGATGACCGGATTGCCGCGCGCGGTGCGTGAGGATCGTGACTACCTGAACGCGATGCTGTTCTCGATCCAGTCGCCGCCGCTCGTCGTACGAGACACCGTGATCCATGGCTCGTCGGTGTCCGACCGGCGAATCACGAAGGAGGCGGTGCCGGGGTGGGTGCGCGCGTGGGATGTGCGCACCGGTGCGCACACGTGGGACTTCCACACCGTCCCGGCCAACGGCGACGAATTCGGCGCGGACACCTGGCTGAACGAGTCATGGCGCTACTCGGGGAACGCGAACGTCTGGTCGATGCTGAGCGGCGACGACGAGTTGGGTTACGTCTATCTGCCGACCGGGACGGGGACGAACGACTACTACGGCGGCCACCGACTCGGGGACAACCTGTTCGCGGAGAGCCTGGTGGCGGTGGATATCGAAACGGGCGAACGAGTCTGGCACTTCCAGGCTGTCCACCACGGCCTGTGGGACTACGACTTTCCGGCCGCCCCGAATTTGCTCGATATCGAGGTCGATGGTCGGCCGGTGCGGGCGATCGCACAGGTCAGCAAACAGGGGTTTGTCTACACCTTCGACCGCGTCACCGGCGATCCGATCTGGCCTATCGAGGAGCGGGCTGTCGTGACCGCCCCCGCGATTCCCGGAGAAGTGCCGGCGCCAACCCAGCCCTTTCCGACGAAGCCAGCCGCCTTTGAGTATCAAGGCGTGACCGTCGACGATCTGGTGGACTTCACGCCGGAGATCCGGCAGATGGCGCTGGACGCCGTCAGCGATTACCGGCTGGGCCCCCTGTACACGGCTCCGACCCTCGCCGAGGAAGGGGGCACGCAGGGCACGCTGTTTCGACCGACTGGCGGAGGCGCGGCGAGTTGGACGGGCGCCGCGGTGGACCCCGAAACGGGGATGCTCTATGTGCCGTCCAACAACAACCTCGGGGTGATTCAGTACTACACGCCGGACCCGGCCCTGGGGGGCAACCTGCGCTATACCCACGGAGCGCCGGAGTCGGCGCGGGTCAGCGACGATGACGCGACCGGCCCGCGCATGCCTCAAGGGCTGCCGCTGCTCAAACCGCCGTACTCGCGAATGACCGCCATCGACATGAATGAGGGCGAGCATGTCTGGATGCAACCGTTGGGGAACGGTGACCGGATTCGCAACCATCCGTTGTTGCGCGATCTGGACCTCCCGCCCCTTGGAGGTGACGGTCGGGGCGGCCCGCTGCTCACCAAGACGCTCCTCATCAGCGCGCTCTCGGCCGGGGGCACCAACGGGGGGCCGCGGTTGGTCGCTCGCGACAAGCAGACCGGCGAGGAGTTGGGGTCGGTTGACCTGCCGTCGGGTGCGATCGGGACCCCGATGACCTATCTCGTTGACGGGAAGCAGTACATCGCGCTGACGATCGGTGGTCAGCCCCCCAACCTGGTCGCGTTCGCCCTGCCAGACTGACCGGCTGTGCACCCGTGTGCCATTGTGCGAAATCCAGATTCAGGGTACTGTGAGCGCCTACTTGCACGAGTGAGCAGCCGGCAGAGATGAGCGCCTGCGAGCTGCACGTGGGGTCCGGTCGACATGCCGGTTCGCGGTCCCGCTTGTCGCCCGGACGCCTTTCTTCGCGCCGCACCAGCGTCCGGACCTTCGCGCGCCGCTCCGAGACGTCTGGCGAATGAAGGCGTCGGCCACGCCCCACGAGGATGTCACACGATGACCATCGCCCACCTTCGCACCTACACTATCAACGCCGGGCAGATGGATAGCTGGATCGCCCTGTTCAACGAACACCTGGTCCCGCTCCTTCGCGAGCACGAGATCTGCGTCGAGGGGGCCTGGGTGAACGATGCGCGGACGCAGTTCATCTGGGTGCGCAGCTACGGGGAGACCGAGGCCGACCTCCAGCGCAAAGAGGCGGCGTTCTACGGGTCCGACTGGTGGAAGGCGAACGTAGACCGCGTGCGTGGCCATCTGGCTCACCGGGAAATTACGCTGCTTCGTTCGATCTGAAGGCGCCGACGAACACGAGCTTGCGGACAGAGCGGGCAAATGAGCGTTGCAGGACGCCACTTCCTTGGTACCATACGCCGATGGCTCTCGACGAAAGTGCGCTGTTCAACAAGACACCAGAGACACGCCCGGGTCAGTTTCAGTGCCCCAGGTGTCGGCGGACCGGGGACTACCGCATCCGCTGGATGCGGCATACAAAGAAGCGCCAGATGCCGGGGCGCGGTGACGCCGCGGATCGGGCGAAATTCGAGAAGCTGCGTGACTATCTGCTGCGTCTCGACGACGACGTCACGTGCAAGACCTGTGGGAAGAAATTCGATATCCCCTCGCAGCACACGCTGATGTTTCTCGACCAGTTGGCCGGGCTGCCCAACGAAGACGAACTCGAGGGAGAGATCAACGCGGCGGCTGGAGAGCCGGAGCCGGAGCGTGTCAGCAGGCCGGCGCTGCCTGACCGATTTACCCGCAAGTCGACCGGCTGGAAATGATCTGTTTTTCCTCGTTCTACGTTCAACCCTCATACCGAAGGAGCACGGCCTTGCAGATACTCACGACCTCACGGACGTTCAGCGTTGCCGCCCTGGCTCTGGCCGTTGCGCTGGTCGGTGTCGCACCCGTCGATGCGCAGGTCGACCGGGTCCGGGACCCGAACTGGACCACCCCGCGGACGCCGGACGGTCATCCAGACCTGCAAGGCATCTGGGGCAACAAGACGATCACCCCGATCGAGCGTCGGGAGGAGGAGGGACGCGAGTATCTGAGTGATGAGGACATGGCGGCGATGAATCAGCAGCGAGCCGACAACTCCGCTGCGCAGGACGCCGCACCGGCCCAGCGCGCCGAGGCTGGTCGTAACGTGGGTGGCTATGGCAGCTATTGGCTCGATGCGGGCGACACGTGGCTGTCGACGGGGCAGACCTCGTTTGTCATCGACCCGCCGGACGGACGCGCGCCGGTCAAGCAGTGGGCGCTGGACGCGAAGGACTACAACCTGGCCAACGAGGGCGACCACTATCAACATTTGAGCGTCTGGGACCGGTGCATCTCGCGCGGCGTCCCCGGCTCGATGCTGCCGGCCGGCTACAACAATGCCTACCGCATCGCGCAGACGGCCGAGCATGTCGTCATCTTCCACGAGATGATTCACGATGTCCGAATCATCCCGCTGTCAGGCGCTCCCTTTGTGGATGGTCGTATTCGACAGTGGATGGGCGATTCGCGCGCGCACTGGGACGGAGACGCGCTGGTGGTCGAGACCAGAAACTTTCACAACCGTGGCTGGATCGCCTCGAGCATGGCCGGGGGCCGAATCAAAGGCATTCTAACCAGTCCGGCGATGCAGGTGATGGAGCGGTTCGAGCGCGTGTCGGAGAGCACCATCATGTGGACCGCCACCATCGAAGACCCGAACGTCTACACCGCACCGTGGACCATTCAGATGCCGCTGACGGCGGAGCCGGGGTACCAGATGTTCGAGTATGCGTGCCACGAGGGCAACCATGCCGTCCCCGGAACGCTCTCTGGACAGCGCTACCTCGACGCCAACACGGAGACGGACGGACAACAGTAAGGGACTTCACGGTGGAGCAATGAAGACAAGACCACGTGTCGCGTGCCATAGCGCTCTTCGTTCGCTCGGTGGCCGTGCGTCGGCGATCGGTGTGGCCCTGTTGGCGATGGGCGGTCCCGCTGCGGTCGACGCGCAGGCCCAGCCATCGTCAACCGGGCCGTGGCAGACCTACGGGACGGAGAACGGCGAGTGGCGGAGCTATGCGGGCGATATTGCCGGCACGAAGTACTCGCCGCTCGACGAGATCGATGCGACCAACTTCAGCCGGCTGGAGATCGCATGGGAGTGGACCACGGTTGACACCATGGTGAGTCGGTCGACACCGGATGGTGGCGAGTGGTGGGCGCCGTTGGATACGGTGGTGGAGTCGCTCGTGGCGGACACGCCGAATCTGTATCGGGAATCACAGCCGCCCAACCTCTCGCGGTTGCAGGCCACCCCGTTGATGGTTGGTGGTGTCCTCTACTTCAATACGCCGCTGTCGCAAGGGGTGGCGGTCGACGCGGCAACCGGTCAGACGTTGTGGATCTTCAATCCGAAGACCTACGAAGAGGGTACGCCGTCGATGAGCAGCCCGTGGACCCAGCGCGGGGTGGCGTACTGGACGGACGGCGACGGAGACGAGCGCATCTTCTGGGGGACCGGTAACGGCTATCTGGTGTGCGTCGATGCGAAGACCGGCCGCCCGTGCCCCGACTTCGGGACTGACGGCGGCGGTATGGTTGACGCGATGGTCGGCATCCCGCGGGTCGAGCGTGACGCACGCGACTATCTCAACGCGATGCTCTACTCGATCAACTCGCCGCCGATTGTGGTGCGAGACATGGTGATTCACGGGTCGCAGATTGCCGACCGGCGCATTACCAAGGAAGCGCCCCCGGGATGGGTCCGAGCCTGGAACGCGCGAACCGGCGAGCATGCCTGGGACTTCCACACGGTGCCCAACAGTGCCGACGAATTCGGCGTCGAGACCTGGGGCAACGACTCGTGGCGCTACTCGGGGAACGCCAACATCTGGTCGATGCTGGCCGGCGACAACGAGCTGGGCTACGTCTATCTGCCGACCGGGCCCACCACGAACGCCTACTACGGGGCCGATCGCCCGGGTGACAACCTGTTCTCGGAATCGATCATTGCCGTCGATGTGGAGACGGGGCAACGGGTGTGGCATTTCCAGGCGGTGCATCACGGGTTGTGGGACTACGACTTTCCGACCCATCCGAACCTGGTCGATGTGGTGGTCGACGGTCGTCCCATCAAAGCGTTGACACAGGTCAGCAAGCAGGCCTTCGTCTATGCGTTCGACCGGGTCACGGGCGACCCGATCTGGCCGATCGAGGAGCGCCCGGTCCCGCAAGAGAGCAACATGCCGGACGAGGTGCTCTCGCCGACGCAACCGTTCCCGACGAAACCAGCACCATTCGACTACCAGGGCGTGACGATTGACGACCTGGTCGACTTCACCCCGGAACTCCGCCAGATGGCGATCGAGGTGGTGCAGAACTACCAGATCGGGCCGTTGTTCACGCCGCCCGGTCGGCCGATTGAGGGGGGCACCCAGGGGACCCTGATGCGACCGCCGGACTTTGGCGCGGCGGGGTGGGCCGGCGCCGCGGTCGACCCGGAGACGGGCCTGTTGTATGTCCCGTCCCGCAACATCGCCGTCGCCATTCCGCTCTATGCGCCGGATCCAGCCTTGGGATCCACCATGAGATACACGCACGGCGCGCCGGAAGCCATTCGACTGCAACAGGGCGGCAGCTACGAAGCTCGGATGCCGCAGGGGCTGCCGCTCCTCAAGCCGCCGTACTCGCGGATCACCGCCATTGATATGAACACCGGCGACCATGCGTGGATGGTGCCGCTGGGCAATGGCGACCGGATCCGCAACCATCCGCGTCTGCGAGATCTCGACCTGCCCCCCCTCGGCGACGGCGCGATCGCGGGGCCGCTGCTGACCAAGACCCTGCTCATCAGCGCGGTGCCCACCGGGGGGAGTGATGGCGGTCCGGGGTTGGTCGCGTGGGACAAGGCAACGGGAGAGATCCGGGGCGCGGTCAATCTGCCCAGCGGCACCATCGGGACGCCGATGACCTACAGCCTGGACGGGCGCCAGTACATCGCCGTCACCATCGGCGGCGGGCCACGGCTGGTTGCCTTCGCCCTGCCGGAGTGATTGATCTCGGGAGCGCTCGGTATCCGCGACCAGACGGGGCAGACCCTCGCCGATCACCTGTGGCGCGGGCCTTCAGGACCTGCGATCAGCCCGTCGCCAGGGATGCCGAGGCCCCGGGACGGCACCGGCGGTCAGCGTTCCGTGTGTGCCGTGATGTGGTCCAGCAGCAGCGCGGTCATCCGGTCCGACGCCAGGTCGGGGATCCAATGGCTGACGCCTTCGACAATCTCAAACCGATAGGAGGCGTCGACATACTCGCCGGTGAGCTGCGCCCCATCGATGCACAACGCGGTGTCACCGTCGCTCCAGGTGAACATGGTCGGTACCTGCACAACACCCATCTCTGGTCCTGACACCTGCCGGTCGGCGATGTTGGCGCGATACCAGTTCAACGCCGCTCCAAGCGCCGCCTTCGAACCCAGCACACGGATGTAGTCGTCCACCGCGTCGGCGTCGATGCCTGTGAAGAAGTTACGGAGTCCGGCGTTCTCGTTCGCGATGAACGCGTCTTCGGAGTCCGGTTGGACGAAGACGTCGAAATACGACGACGCCGCGACCTGACAGGAGGCAGGGTCCGCCAGCACTCTGGCGAACGCATCGGGGTGTGGAACGGAGACCGGGTTCGCCGAGATGACCCGGTCCGGGGCAGCCACCGCGACCGCCCACGCGATGATGGCGCCCCAGTCATGCCCGACGATGTGGAACCGCTCGGCCCCAATCGCGTCGGCGAGCCCGAGGACGTCTTCAACGAGGCGGGGTACCGCGTAGTCGGCCACGGCGCCCGGCCGGGCCCCGGCTGAGTAACCACGCTGATTCGGTGCTACGGCTCTGAAGCCGGCCTCGCCCAGCGCCCTGATCTGATTTCGCCACTCGTACGACGTCTGGGGAAACCCGTGTAGCAGGATGACGGGCTCGCCGTCGTCGGGACCGGCCGTACGGACGTCGAACGTGTAGTCACCCACCTGGATCTGGGTTGACGCGATCCCGGCCCCGGCGTCAGACGGTAGCGTCCCGGCTGGCGCACCAGGCGACGCAGCGTCCTCACCGGGGCTTACGGCGCTCACGGGGTCTGGAGCAGAGTCGTTCGGCGACCCACAGCCGATGGCAAGACCGGCGGCCATACACGTGACGGCGAATAGAAACTTGGTCGAGCCTGATGTCATGGCTTCGGATGCCCCAGCAGCCATTCCACCACACGGCGGGTAAAGTGCTCCGACAGGTCGGGACCGTGCGAGCCTTCGTTGATCGTCCACAGCTCTGCGGACCCGCCCCGCTGGCAGCCGGCTGCGTACCGGGTGACAACAGTGTCCAATCCCTCCAGTCCGCGGTCCAGATCGAGGGTGCCGCTGTCGACCCCCGTGACGGCGCACCCGTTGTGCGCGGCCCAGGCTTCGACGCTCTCTCTGGCACCCGGATGTGCCGCGCCGCCGCGAAATTCGCCGCCCTCGTAGCGGATGACGGTGTCTGCCGTTCCATGAATCTGCAGCACGTGAACGGGATTCGGCGGCGCCGGACGATCGGCCGGCTGGTCCGCGCCGGCCAGACTCGCGATCGCCGCGATGGTGCCTGAGTGATCGTGAGCCATGCGATACGACATGAAGCCGCCGTTCGAATGTCCCACCAGATACACGCGACGATCGTCGATGTTGTAGTCGGCTTTGACGCTGTCAATCACGCCGGCCAGATATGCCGAGTCGTCGACGTCGCTCTCGAAGAAATTACAGCATGATGCCGAGGCGTTCCAGAACCGATTCTCGTCCGGGCTGTCCTCTCGAGTGCCGTCTGGCGCCACCATGATGAAGCCGTAGTCATCGACGAGGTCGCCCAATCCCATGTAAGTGTCCTGGCCTCCGCCGCTCAGGGTGTAGCCGTGGAGCAGCACGATCAGCGGGGTCGCGACGGCGCTGTCGTAGGGGGCCGGGACACGCACCGGGGGCATCTCGCGCACGGTCTCCGCGGGGGGGGCGGCGCCACATCCGAGGGTGACGACAAGCAACGCGACACACGACAACCGAAGCATAGAGGCTCCTTGATCTGGTGATGCCACAGAAAACATGTCGGAGTATAGCAGCCGCGAGTACGGCTACAGTGACGTCCCCGCCGCACGGCAGCACCAGATACCGTAGCGTGGTCGTGGCCTCGGAGTGCGTAGGATGTCGTCCGGCGACAGACGCTCCAGCAGGGTGCCTCCTGCAACGTCTCGCATTACCACGCGGTGCCGAGCCACACGAAGGGCCTGCTCGAGCCAGCGAGGGCCTAGGGGGGCATGGGACCCGACAAGCCTGACCAGATCCAGCGAATGCGTCACCGCCGCTCCGGCGGGAAACATCGGGTCTCCCCAGACGATGTCGAAACTCCGGTCCGGAAGCCCAGCCAGAAAGGTATGCGCGTCCGCGTTGACAACCCGCACCGCGCGGCCGGTGTTGCGCAGACCCTCCTGGGCCATCATGGCGAGGCCCGTGTGCACCTCGACGCCGATCACCGGTGCTCCGGTCAAGAGCGCGAGAAAGGACGCGTCGGTGCCCAATCCGAGGGTGCAGTCCAGGACCCGGTCGCCGGGGCGCAAGGCCATGGCGCGGACCAACGGGTGCGCCCATCCCGCTTCCACTCGGGTATGCAGCAAGCCCGGGTGCCAGCGGTAGTTCCGGTCGGCGGTCTTCAAGCTCAGGCCCAGGCGGCTGACCTGCAGGACCTGGGCGGTCCAGTCGACCTGTTCGCGTGCCCGAAACTCAAAGCCCGGTAGCTCGGCGATGGACGCGGCGCGGCGCAGTTCCTGCTCGCGAGCGCGGCCCGAGACGGTCACCTGCATCAGCCGTGCCGATGACGCGCCATCAGTCTGGCGCCGGGAAGTACGCGATGCGATCGCCACGGTAGGACCCGAGCCACATCTCGTCCCCGATCCGCATGGCGGTGGTGGCCGTGACGAAGCCATCCATCGCGGGGTGTTCGAAGATGCGCGTGAATTCCAGCGTTTCCGGGTCGATCGCCGCCACGTTTGTGGTCTCGCGCAATGGCTCGCGCGGGTCGGTAATGGAAAGACCGTCCTTGTCAGTGTGGCCTGACGCGAATATCACGGAGCCATCGAGTGCCATGCGGAGGTTGTCCGGTCTGAATCCCAGGTTGATGACCTCCTGTTGGACCGGCGACGCACCGAGCGAGATGCGGGTCATCTTTTCCTGACTCCATCCCGCGATATACAACCAGCGTCCATCCCCGGAAATCTCCAGCCCGTTGGGCGCGGTTCCTTCGCTGCCGGGGATGCGTGTCCAGCCGGTGGACGTGTGCCAGGCCCACACATCGTCGGTTGGCCCGCTCGTGGACGCCAGGCCTCCATCGGGAAGGGCGACGACGCTGTTGAGGCTCAAGGTCGAGAGTGCCGGTACGCACCCCACCCAGGTGAGTTCCGGCGCCCCGCCGTCGGCGCTGACGTCGAAGACCTCGATCGATTCCCGTGTGCCGTGGTGCACCACATACAGCGTGTGGACAGCACCAGCGCCAGGTTTGAGGTAGAGTCCGTGTCCCCTGAAGGTCGTCTGCTCCTCGGCGGCGAGCGGCCCCGGACAGGTCGGGTACGCCATGGCGTCAAGGCGCTCAGCCTGTCCCGGCTTCGGAAACAGGACCGTTGTGGTCTTGTCGGCGGCGTTGATCAACTGGAGACGCCCGCCCTCCTGCGCGCCAGATGCGATGACCCACTCGGCCCCAGGGAGGACCGCGAGGTCCTCGGGGCTGATCATGTCGCAGATGAATTGGATGTCGTCGACCGGGTCACAAGGGTGCGCGCCGTACTCGGTGAAGCCCGGCGGGGTCGCGTCGGCGGGTGGCGACGGTTCCGGCGCGGCCTCCGTCTGGGGGGGGGCGGCGAGCTGCAGGCGACCGCCAGGGCTGCGGCCAGACCGAAGACGGTCAAGGTGGATAATTTCACGAGGTGCCTCCTGAGGCGACGAAGAATCTTGCTCGAGCGGTGCCTGTCATCCCGCGCCATGCGGGGTGCCGTGCATGAGGCAACATACTACCGTGCATGCGCCATTGCCGCACACCGTCCTATGCGGCCCGCGTCTCTGGGGCAGGGTGAACAGTTGACGGTCCCCACATCGGTAACCGGTCTCACCGACATGGTTCGGCGGGCCATCGAACGGCGTGCCCAGTTGGCTGAGCGTCTCCTCAGTGAAGACACGGATTGCTACCGTATGCTGCACGGCGCCCAGGAGGGTCTGCCCGGGGTCACCCTGGACCGCTACGGTTCGCTGGCGCTGCTGCAGACGTTCCATGAGCCGCTGCCAGACGCCGTCGTGGCTGCCATCGATGCCGTGGTCGATGCGCTGGTGCCAGGGCTGGATCTGGTCTACAACGACCGCAGCGGCGCAGGCTCCAGGGTAGGCAACCGCCTGGCTGGGGCCCAGCGCGTCGCCGGCAAGGCGGCCCGTGCGACCCGCGAGCACGGGGTGCGCTTCCACATACGCGGGCGCCACCGGGGGAGCGATCCGTGGTTGTTCCTCGACCTGCGGACGACGCGGCGCGCGATCATGGGCGAGGCGTCCGGCGCATCTCTCCTGAATCTGTTCGCCTATACGTGCGGGGTGGGCGTGGCCGCCGCGTTCGCCGGCGCGCACCGTGTGCTCAACGTTGACTTCGCCGAATCGAGTCTGGCCGTCGGTGTGGACAACGCGGTGCTGAACGGCGTGCACGCTCGAACGACGGAACTCGTCAGCGACGTGTTTCCCGTGGTACGGCAACTCGGCGGCATGCGGCAGCCGGCCGTCGACCGCGGCCGTCGGCTGCCGCCGTTTCCACGCCTGGAGCCGGAGAGTTTTGATCTGGTGTGTCTGGACCCGCCTCCGGTGGCCCGGAGCCCGTTCGGGGTCGTCGACATCCTACGAGACTACCAGACGCTGCTGAAGCCGGTCCTACGTGTGGTGTCCGACAGCGGCGCGCTGTACTGCACGAACAACCTCGCACGGGTGGCTGAGGACGAGTGGCACGCGGTCCTCCGCCGCTGCGCCGAGCGCCACGGGCGTCCGGTTCGGTCCCTCGATGTCATTCGCCCCGACGACGATTTTCCAAGTCTTGACGGTCGGCCGCCGTTGAAGGTGGCTCGATTGACGTTCTAGTTGAGCGGGCGACCGCGGTCGTTGCCAGGCGTCGGGTCGGGTCTCATAGTGAACCGACCCGCCCGGCGCTCGGCACGTAGAGGGAGAGGGGAGCACAGGTCATGTTAGGTTCGGAGTCAGGTTCGGAGCGGACGCACCGGTCTTGGCTGTTCACCCTCGTCGTTGTCGCGAGTGTCGCGAGTGTCCTGTGGATGGCAGCGGCCGGCACCGCGTCGGCCCAGACCGATCCGCGGGACATCCTCGACCGGATCGACCGTCTCCTGCGGGGCGATTCGAGCCGCGGCGTGGCGACCATGCAGGTGGTGACGGAGCACTGGGAGCGTCAGATGACCATGGAGATGTGGTCGCTGGGAACCGACTACACGCTGGTCAGGCTCCGTTCGCCAGCCAAGGACGCGGGTACCGCGACGCTGATGGCCGGGGACGACATCTGGAATTACCTGCCCAAGGTGGATCGCAGCATCAAGATCCCGTCGTCGATGATGGGTGGCGCCTGGATGGGGTCGCACTTCACGAATGATGACCTCGTGCAGGAGAGCCAGATGAGGGATGTCTACGATGTGGAGGTGACGTTCGAGGGGGAACGCGACGGCGACCAGGTCTGGGAACTCCGGTTGACGCCGAAACCGGAGGCGGCGGTCGTGTGGGGCTACATCGAGTTCCTCGTGGGACAGACTGACTACGTGCCACGGTGGGCGAAGTATTACGACGAGGACGGAGCACTGGCGCGCACGATGGAGTACAGCGAGGTCTCGGAGTTCGGTGGACGCCTGGTGCCGGCCGTCATGAACATGCAGCCGGCCGACAAACCTGGTGAACGCACAACCATCCGCTACGAAGAGCTCGAGTTCGACATCGACGTCGACCAGTCCTTCTTCTCCCTCCGTACGTTGCAAAGCGGCAGATGACCTGGTCACGCATCGGCTGGCGCAATCTCGGTCGCAACCGCAAGCGAACCGTTTTGACCGCGCTGGGACTCGCGGTCGCGTTCTTTGCCGTGGTCTTCATTGTCGGTTGGTCGCAGGGGCTCATGGTCGAGATGGTGGAGAGCGCCACCTCGCTCGTGAACGGCCAGATCGAAATTCACGACGCCGAGTACCGGCCCGACCGCAGCATGTACGACACCATCGGTGGCCGCGAGGGCACCGACATCGACGCGCTGTTCCGCGTCATCGACGCCGACCCGGCGGTGACGGCGGCGGCGCCGCGGGTGTATGCGGGGGGGCTGGTGAGTTCCGGCAGCGCGACGTCCGCCGGCATGTTCATGGGGATTGACCCGGTTCGCGAACTGACGCTGAGCCGCTTTCTTGATCCGCTGGTGAGGGGCCGCATGCCGGCGCCAGGGCGCAATGAACTGCTCGTTGGGGAAGAGATGGCACGCCAGCTCTCCGTCGCGCTCGGCGATGAAGTGGTGGTCGTCGCCTCGGGGGCGGACGGGTCCATGGCGAACGACCTGTTCACGTTGGTCGGTATCTTCCGAACGGGGCTCGTAGAGCTCGATACCACGTTTGCCGTCATGCCGCTTGGCGATCTCCAGGCCCTGGTGGTGCTCGCGCCAGAGCGGATTCACGAGATTGCCGTCGCCACCACGGACCCGTGGATCGCGGACGCGACCGCCGAGCGCCTGGGGGCCGCGTTGCCGCCCACCGAGCGTGCGGTCGAAGTGGTGGGATGGCCCACGCTCAACCCAGCCATGGTGGAGTATGTGGCGTTGGGCGACTCGATGTATTTCATCATCATCATCGTTGTGTTCAGCATCGCGATCTTCGGCGTGGCGAACACGATGGTGATGGCGACCTACGAGCGTCGGCGAGAATTTGCCGTGATGCTGGCCCTGGGGGCCACGCCGGGGTCGGTGCGCGCCGTCGTGTTGTACGAGGCGATGGCCCTCGGCGTCATCAGTCTCGCGATCGGCGCGACCATCACGCTTCCGTTGATGGTGTGGTTCCACAACGCACCCCCGGACATGAGTTGGGCGGTCGCCGACGTCACGCTCATGGGCGCGCTCCTGTCGCCAAGTCTGCGCGTCGAGTATGACCCCCAGTTCTGGCTCGTCGCCGCACTCGCGCTGTTCGCGACGGCGCTCCTGGCATCACTGCTCCCGGCGTGGCGGGCGGCCCGTGTCCCGCCCGCGGACACCTTGTCGGCCCTCTAGCGTCCTGCACTGCGATGCCTCGCGCCGCCAGACCATCGATGCACGTCCGGATTTTGCTGCTGTTGGCGATGCGCAATCTCCGCCGTCAGATGCGACGCACCCTGCTCACGTCTGCGGTGATGGTGCTTGGCGGTGCGTTGCTCATTTTCTCGTTCTCGCTGGGCGACGGGTCCCACGAGAACTGGATCGACTCTGGGATTCGCACCTCTTCCGGGCACGTAACGGTGGAGCAGCCTGCGTTTCGGGTGAGTAGCAAGATCGAGGACCGCCTGACGGCGGCGTTGCGGGCCCAGGCGGAGCAGGCGCTGGCGATGGCGGACGTCGCCAACGAGGTGGTCGCGGTGTCATCGCGTCTCCGCATCGGCGCGCTGGCCAGTTCCGCCGCCGGGGCTCGCCCGGCCCAGGTGTTCGCCGTGGACCCAGCGGCAGAGGCGGAGTTCAGTACCCTGGACGATCAGGTGGTGGAGGGACGGTATCTGGAGCCGGATGATCGGCTCGCGGCCTACATCGGCGCCGGTCTCGCCTCCAGTCTCGAGCTGCGCATCGGGTCGCGGCTTGTTGTGCAGGCTCAAGACACGGAGCAGGAGATTGCGGCGCAACTGCTGCGTGTGGTCGGAATCTTCAGCAACGGGGTGCCAGAAGTGGACCAGGCGGTCGTCCACATTCCGCTCGCGACCGCCGGTGAGTGGCTGGGCTCAGGTCAGGACGTGACCAATGTTGGGGTCGTGCTGAGCGGCAGCCACGCGGTGGGTCCGGTCGTGAGCCATCTGGAAACCACGCTGGCGGAGTCGGTGATACGCGGCGACGTGCGTGTGATGGACTGGCGCGAAGCCAATCCCGCGCTGGCGGCCGCGATTGCGATTGACGACTTCGGAAACTATCTCGTGTTCGGCATCCTCTTCTTGATCATCGCGTTCGGGATCGTCAACACGGTGCTGATGTCGGTGTTGCACCGCCACCGCGAGTTCGGCGTCCTCCAGGCACTCGGGTTGACCCCCGGACAGACCGGCGCCATCGTGCTCGTCGAAGGTCTGACCCTCACCGCGGTCAGCGGCTTCATCGGTGTCACGCTCGGATTGGTGGGCACCTGGTATCTCCTGAGCAACGGCCTCGACATGTCGGCCTTGGTAGGTGAGGAGATGACGTTTTCAGGTGTCGTGATCGACCCGGTCATCGTGCCGTTGTTTCGAGTCGCCCGCATTGTGCAGGTCGTGGCGTTCATCCTCACGATTGGTGCGATCGCGTCTGTCTATCCGGCGCTACGGGCGGCCAGAATCGACGTTGCCGAGGCGATGAAGTTCGAGCGATAGGACGATAGGGGACGACGACCCACGGCACCCTACGCAGGGCGTCAACAGATGACTCAGGCCAACCTCCCAGCGGTACGCACCGAGGGCGTCTGGAAGATTTTCCAGCAGGAAGCGGAAGAAGTACGCGCGGTCCGCGATGTCAGTGTGACGATCGAGCGCGGGGAGTTCACCGCGCTGGCGGGACCGTCCGGATCTGGCAAGACGACCCTGCTCAACGTCATCGGCGGACTGACACGTCCGACGCGTGGACGCGTCTGGGTGGCCGGCCAGGAGGTGAGCGAGATGTCGAACCAGGCGCTCGCGCGGCTACGCCTGGAACAGGTCGGCTTCATCTTCCAGGCCTACAATCTGCTGCCGGTGCTGACGGCGATGGAGAACGCGGAGTTTCCGATGCTCCTGCAAGGGGTCGCGGCCGACGAACGCGCCGCGCGTATCGGTGAGCTGTTCGCGCGCACCGGGATGGCTGGTCTCGAGGACCGGCGCCCGGGCAAGCTCTCGGGGGGGCAGCAGCAGCGGGTGGCGGTGGTCCGCGCGGTCGCGAGTCGTCCGGCATTGGTGCTCGCCGATGAGCCCACGGCCAACCTCGACTCCGCGTCGAGTGAGGCGCTGCTGGACGTGATGGCCGAGCTGAACCGCGACCTCGGCGTGACGTTCGTCTTTGCCACGCACGATGCCCGGGTCATGGGACGCGCCCGCCGGTTGGTGCGTATGGGCGATGGCCAAATAGACTCGGACGAGACACGCGAGTGACTCGTCGTTCGTGTCGGGTGGCGATGTTCGGGTGCCTCCTGACGCTCGTGGCGACGCCCGTGCGAGCCCAGCCAGGGTGGCTGACGGGCTACCTGCAGACAGTGCCGATCTTCAGCGGCGGCACGCCTCTGGGCGACAGCAGCTTTGCTGAATTCAGTCGGTTTCGTCTCTCCTCGCGGCCGCGCCTTGGCCCCCTGGACTTCGAGGTGGCGTATGAGCACGCGCTGACCCTCAGGCAGCGAGACGCCGGCGCCGGCTTCAGCCTGGGTGCGGTGCCGAGCGGCGGCGAGTGGCTCGACCTGGATTGGACGGTCACGGAGGACGATCAGGTTCGATGGCGGCACCGCTTCGACCGACTCAGCCTGGGCTGGAGCCCGACGCGCACGGTTGAGGTCAGTGCGGGCCGACAGGCGGTGTCGTGGGGCACGACGCTCTATCTCACGCCGGCTGACCCGTTTCTTCCGTTCAGTCCTGCCGATCCGTTTCGTCAGTTTCGGGGCGGGGTGGATGCCGCGCGTGTGCGCCTGTACCCGAGTCCACTGAGCCAGGTGGACCTTGTGGTTCGGCCCAGTCAGACGGCGGCAGGTGACGAGGTGACCGCGCTTGGACGCGGGCTGGCGACCTGGCGTAACTGGGAACTGTCTGGCTGGACCGGCTCGCTGTATGGTGATGTGACGGGTGCCTTCGGAGCGGCCGGCGGGGTTGGTGGGTGGGCTCTGCGGAGCGAGGGCGCGCTGCGCCACATCGATGGCGAGGTGGTGTTCCGTGGCGCCATCGGCGTCGACCGTATTCTGCAGCTGGCGGGGCGGGACCTCTCGGTCGGTTTCGAGTATCAGCGTGACAACCTCGCCGCAGCTGATCCCACAGGGTATCTACGGCTGGTGT
>SXOW01000130.1 GCA_005778315.1 Acidobacteriota bacterium | reverse complement strand
TGATCGGCATGGTGCTGATCAAAGAGCGCCAGAGTGAGCTGGCGGAGGTGCCAGAGGTCTATCCGATCGGGTGCGCCGGGGTCATCAGCCACTCGCAGACCTTGCCAGACGGCCGCTCGAATATCGTTCTGCGGGGCATGCAGCGTTTCCGTATCGGGTGGGAGGAGCACGACCGCGACTATCGTCGGGCGCACGTCGAGCCGCTCGTGGAACCGCTCACGGACCCTATCCGTCTCGACGTCCGCACCGCCCGTTCAACGCTGGAAATGATGCTCGGCGGCCGGCTGGCCACCGCCGACGGCGAGGTCATCGTGCCCGCTGACATGCCTGACGAGGACCTCATCAACACCCTGTCGCAGTATCTGGATCTCGAACCGGTCGAAAAGCAGGCGTTGCTGGAGCGTGACGATGTCGCGCAGCGATCACAGGCGCTCATCGAGCTGATCGAGATGCGAACGCTCACGCCGGGGCAGCGAGGCGGACTGGGGCTGCAGTAGCACGCCTCCCGGGGCACGGTGCGCTCCGCCCTGGTCAGTCACTCGAACCGACGCCCGCGTCGTCGTATCACGCGGAGCTGCGAGGCGTCGAGCGATCTCCTGCACGACCCGTTCCCCATGGAAGCGGCCGTTCTCTATGAAGATCAGACCGCTGTGTATCCCTGAAACGACCTGCCCGGCGACAAACAAGTTCGGGACGTTGGTTTCGTAGGTCTCGGGCTCGTGTGAGGGCACCATGGTCGCGGGGTCGACCTCGATGCCGAAGCGCTCGAGCATGGACGTGTCCGGGTGGTAGCCGGTCAGCAGGAACACCGCATCAGCGGGCAGCGTCCGGCGACCCCCGGCATCCTCCACCACGACGTGGGTCTCCTGGATCTCCGTCAGCCGTGTCTCGAACAGGGCCTCCACCGATCCCTCCTTGATACGGTTCTCGATATCCGGCCGCACCCAGTACTTGATTCCGCTCCCGAGTTCGGCGTGCCGATGCACCAGCGTCACGTGGGCCCCCGACCGATAGAGTTCGAGCGCCGCCTCAGCTGCCGAATTCTTGCCGCCGACGATGACGACACGCTTGCGGTAGTACGGGTGCGCTTCCGTGTAGTAGTGCGAAACGTGCGACAACGCCTCGCCCGGAACGCCAAGCATGTTGGGGCACTCGTAGGCGCCAACGGCAACCACCGCTGTTCGCGTCAGCCGCCGACGCGAGCCGGCATGCGGATGCGTCGTGTCCACCGCCAGCAACGTGTGGCCTGCAGCGCCCTCCACGGGACGGATCGACTCGACCTCGTGCCCGAGATCGACCTCCAAATCGAAAACATCAACCGTGCGTCGGTAATAGCGCAGTGCCTCGTCTCGCGTCGGCTTCTGATACGGAGTCACAAACGGCACACCCCCCCCCTCCAGCAGTTCGGGGGTGGTGAAGAAGCCCATGTTCTTGGGAAAGTGCAAGATTGAGTTGACCACGGCTCCACGTTCGATCACCTCGCAGCTGAGCCCCGCCTGCTTCGCCGCGATCGCACTGGCCAGCCCGGCAGGGCCAGCGCCGACGACGATCACATCCCGGACCTGTTCCCCACTCCCTTGATTCATCTCGCTCGGTACTCCACTTGGACGTCGCTAATCACCGCAATCGCCCGCCCGGCCGAACTGACGGTCTCGCGGCCATCGCTACGCTGGACATCCAATTCGATGCCGACGATGCTGATCTCGGTCACGTCGTCCGCCACGGTGATGCGGATGCCTTCGCCCGCCAACGGGGCCACCGCCTTCACCCCGCCCGGTCCGGCGCCACCGGAGACGCGGTCGGCCAAGTCGGCCTCCGAACGGAACTCCGCCAGCACCATCGGCCGCGACAACACGACCTCAGTGGTGGCCACCACCGTACTGGCCAAGTATCGGGCGTAGCCCCGTCCGCGAGCGACTTCGTCCTCTGAATAGGTATGCCGTCCGTGCAGGGTGAAGGTCACCACGGCGGGACCCTCATGGGGCGGAATGACAACGATGATCCCATCGGCCACCTCCTCGCCAATGAGCACGTCGCAATAGATCTTGCCGGTGTCGACACCGACCCCCAGCACCGCCGGGCAGCGAAATTCGGCCGGCTCCACGCGCGTCTGGGCCGATATGCCGGTGGACGCGCCGAGCAGCAGCCACACGGCCGCCAACGCCGGCCCGGCCGCGCCGAGGCGAGCCGACAGGCTAGAACGCGTCGTCATCGTGCTCACACGCGGACGTGGCCCGCCCGCCCCCTGCGCCGCGGCCACCTCGCCACAGCAGATCCAAGAACTCCATCCGGGTCCGCGCGTCGGTGCGAAACATCCCGCGCATCGCGCTGGTTATGGCGGTGGAGTTCTGTTTCTGTACACCCCGCATCCGCATGCACAGATGCGAGGCCTCGAGCACCACGGCCACGCCCAGTGGATTCAACTTCTCAGCAATCGTCTCCGCAATCTGGTTCGTGAGTCGCTCCTGAACCTGGAGCCGTCGGCTGAACACCTCGACGATCCTCGGGAGCTTGCTCAACCCGATCACTTTGTCGCGCGGCAGATACGCGACATGGCAGCGTCCGAAGAACGGCAGAAGATGATGCTCACACAGACTGTAGAAGTCGATGTCCTTGACGATGACCATCTCACTGTCGTCGACGGTGAACAACGCGTTGTTGATGACCACGTCGATGTCCTGGTCGTAGCCACTGGTCAAGAAGCGAAGCGCTCGGTCGACCCGATGCGGCGTCTTGGCCAGCCCGTCACGCGCCGGATCTTCGCCCAGCTCCACCAACATGCTCCGCACCGCCGATTGGACGCGTGCACCGCTCGGGTCCTCGGCGCGAGTTGCGACGCCATCGGCTGGAACAGGGACGCGTGCTTCAGTAGGTGTAAAAGCCATGACCGCTCTTGCGTCCCAATCGTCCCGCCAACACCATCCGCTTCAGCAGCGGTGGTGGGGCGTAGGCGGCCTCTCGGAACTCCTCAAACATGATGTTGGCGACGTAGTAGGCGGTGTCGAGCCCGACAAAGTCCAGCAGCGTGAACGGTCCCATCGGGTGCCCGCACCCGAGTGTCATGGCCGTGTCCATATCTTCCAGGGTTCCGCAACCGCTCTCGTAGGCCCGAACCGCGCTCAGGAGGTACGGGATGAGCAGGCGGTTCACGATGAATCCCGGACGATCGGGCGCGGTGACCGGTCGCTTTCCAAGCGAACCGGCGAAGTCGAACACGCGCCGGTGGGTCTCGTCGGTCGTCGTCAGGCCCCTGATCACCTCGACCAGGTTCATGATGGGCACCGGACTAAAGAAGTGCAGTCCGGCGAACTTGTCTGGTCGATGGGTGGCCGCGGCAAGCTCCGTAATACAAAGGGAGGACGTGTTGGAACAGAACAGCGTCTCGGAACCGACCACCGGCTCGACCTCGGAGAACGCCACCCGCTTGGCCTCCACGTTCTCGACGATCGCCTCGATCACGAGGTCACAGTCCGCGAACCCCTCGACCGAGGTTGTACCGGTCAGGCGGCCCATCGTGGCGTCACGCATCTCCGCGGTCAGCTTCTTGCGCGTAACCCCGTTCTCAAGAAACTGGGCAATCCGTCCGATCCCCGCGTCGATCGCTGCCTGATCGACCTCACGCACCAGTGTGCGATACCCCGCCTGGGCGCACACCTGCGCGATACCCGACCCCATCAGGCCGCATCCCAAGACGCCGACTGACTGTATGTGCTTCTCGTCCGCCATACTCTTCCTTCCGCGCAGTCACACCCCGCACGCCTTCCCGATGGTCCGCGACCCGCAGGTGACGCGAATCGTCGCGGCGGTAAGCCGCTGATCATAGCAAACTGCCTGGCCGCCCCGAGGGTGTACTATGTTGGCACTCATGTCCAATCCCGAACGTCGGGCCAACGAACGCGTCGCCATCCCAGGCAAACTGCGGTGCGAAGTACTGGTCTACCAGCCCCTGCACGTCACTGATATA
>SXOW01000129.1 GCA_005778315.1 Acidobacteriota bacterium | reverse complement strand
CGGGTCAGACGTCTGACCCGCGACCCGTCGCCCGAACGCACGCCGACCTTCAGTCCGGATGGCAGGATGGTCGCCTTCGTACGGGACCACGATCTGGTCGTCGTCGACGTGGAACAACCACGCGAGTGGGCGCTTACCGCCGGTGGCCGCCCCGACCTGCTGAACGGCGAGCTCGACTGGGTGTATCAGGAAGAAATCTACGGCCGCGGTGACTTCAAGGGCTTCTGGTGGAGCCCTGACTCCACGCAGCTGGCGTACCTGCAGACCGACGAGAGCCCGGTCCAGGAATTCACGGTCGTGGACCATCTCCCCTATCGGCTTGACCTCGAGGTCACCGCCTATCCGAAAGCCGGAGACGCGAACCCGCTGGTGCGGGTGGGCGTCGTGCCGGCGCTCGGCGGAGAGACGAGATGGCTGGACCTGAGCCGCTACACACCCACCGATATGTTGGCGGTGTCGGTGGAATGGTCACGCGATGGCGACCACGTCGTTTTTCAGATTCAGAACCGTGAGCAAACCTGGCTGGACCTGAACCTCGGCGATCCGTCCGACGGCACCACGACGCGATTGCTACGAGAGACCACGCCCGCGTGGGTGGACGTGCACGGTCCGCCAACCTGGCTCGAAGACGGCACGTTTCTCTGGCTCAGCGAGCGGTCGGGGTGGAAGCATCTCTATCATTACGAACCGGATGGCACCCTCATCGCGCAAGTGACAGATGGCGACTGGGAGTTCCGTACGCTGCACGGCGTGGACGAAGACGACGCGAGCATCCCCGTGTATTTCTCAGGCACCGAACGCAGTCCGATCGGCAGCGACGTCTACCGGGTCAATCTAGACGGGGGCGGGCTCACGCGCCTGTCGGACAGACCAGGCACACACAGCGCGCGCTTCAACCCAGGATTCACGCACTATCTCGACACCTGGAGCGACATCAACACGCCGCCCCAGCTTCGCGTGCACGCCACCGACGGCACCGAAACGCGTGTGGTCGACGCCAACCGGGTCGATGCGTTGGACGATTACCGACGTGGGGTGCCGGAGTTCCTGCAGGTGACGGCGCGTGACGGCTTCGTCATGGAAGCGATGCTCCTCAAGCCGCCGGATTTCGACCCGTCGCAGCGGTACCCCGTGTTTCAACACACCTACGCCGGCCCCCACGCTCAACAGGTACGCAACGCCTGGGGCGACACGGCGCAGATGTTCCACCAGTTGCTCGCGCAGCACGGCATCGTGGTGTGGGTCCTGGACAATCGCACCGCCAGCGGCAAGGGCGCGGTCTCCACTTGGCCGGTCTACCAGCGGTTCGGGGAGTTGGAGCTTCAGGACATCGAGGAGGGCGTCGCGTGGTTGACGCAGCAACCCTGGGTCGACAGCACCCGGATTGGTCTTGAGGGCTGGAGCTATGGTGGGTTCATGACCAGCTACGCGCTCACCCACAGTACCAGTTTCGCCATGGGCATCGCGGGCGGAACCGTGAGCGACTGGCGCAACTACGACACGATCTACACCGAACGGTTCATGCGGACGCCGCAGAACAACCCTGACGGGTACCGGCGGAGTTCGCCTCGCTTTGCGGCGGCCAACCTACACGGCGCACTGCTCCTGCTACACGGCACGATGGACGACAACGTCCACTTGCAGAACACCATCCAGTTGACCTACGAGCTACAGAAGGCGGGGAGACAGTTCGACCTGATGCTCTATCCACGATCCCGCCATGGCGTGACGGACGCAGACCTCAATTTGCACCTGCGGCGACGGATGCTCGACTTCATCCTGCTGCACCTGCGGCCGAGTGGTGTCGGGCCGGCGGGACCAACTGGGCAATAGGTCGCGGGGCGAGGCGCATCGGACAACGCCGGCTCGCCACATGCGACTAGCCACGTTTGAGGCGGGCCAGGCCAGCCGCTTCCCGATCCGCGGCATGACGCCTGACGCGATCAAATGACAAGTGACCAGCGCCGGTCACCAATAGGCACAGAAGGGCCCCTGCCAGGACCAGGTCGAACTCAGCGCCATGAACGCCTGCGGGATCCGTGGCCCAGTTCAAGATCCGTCCGTTCGACACGTGAAGCTTCCAACTCATGACGACCGTGGTCTGTAACAACGCGATCGCGGCCCAACCGGTATACGCCCCGACCGCCAGCACGACGCCGCCTACGAGCTCGACCGCCCCGAGCGCGAACGCCACGAGATGCGGCAACTTGAAGCCGAGCGAGGTCAAGAGCGCCGTGGTCTCGGCCGGGCCGGCGAACTCAGGCCACAACTTCAGCATGCCGTGGGAGACAAAGACAGCGCCCAAGACAAGCCGAAGCACGGTTGGACCCAATCCACTCATAACATCATGGTGCTGGCCAACGGCGGACTACCCGGGGTCGGCCTGAGCCTCCGGGCGGCACCCGGAGGCGACACGGCTGCACTACGCGAGCACATTGTGCCATCTTGCGTGCCACCCAGGAAGCCGCGACGTGCCGTGACCTCAGCCTGTCAGCCTCAGCCACAGCGCGAGCAAGCGTTTCACCGACGGCGTGACCCGGGTGACGCTGTATTGAAAGGCTGCTCGACGGACCGCGTCCGCCTGGGTCGGATAGGGGTGGATCACGTTGGCGAGCGTGCCGAGCCCCATGCCGGCAACCATCGCCAGGGTCACTTCGCCGATCATCTCACCGGCGTGGCTGGCCACGATGGTGGCGCCCAGGATTTCATCGGTGCCCTTCCGTGTGTGGATTCTGACAAACCCGTCTTCGTCACCGTCAGTGATCGCGCGGTCCACCGCGCCCCAGTGCTGGGTGTAGGTGGTCACGGCGACTCCCTGTTCAACCGCCTGGTGCTCGTAGAGCCCGACGTGCGCGACTTCCGGATCCGTGTAGGTGCACCAGGGCATCGTCAACGCACTCAACCGGCGACGACCGGGAAACAACGCGTTCTGTACGGCGATGCGGGCGGCGTCCTCGGCGGCGTGGGTGAATTTCCAAGCCATGCAGACGTCGCCAGCGGCGTAGACGCGCGGGTTGGAAGTCTGCAGCGCGTCATCCACGGTGACCCCTCTGGCGGTGTAGTTCACCCCCGCCGCGTCGAGACCCAGGCCTTCGATGTTCGGCGCGCGTCCCACACCGACCAACACCTCATCCACGACCACCGGCGCTGAGTCTGAGTCTGAGCACGCTGGGTCAGCAAGATGCACCACTCTCTCGTCGCCACGTCGTTCCAGCCGCTCGATGACGCAGCCCAGGCGAAGCCTGACCCCATCGCGTGCCAGTGCCGCCTGGACGATGGCCGCCGCATCCCGGTCTTCCCGACCAAGAATGTGGTCCATCACCTCCAGCAGCGTGACGTCACACCCGAGCCGGGCGAACGCCTGGGCCAATTCGGCGCCGATTGGGCCAGCCCCAATGACCGCCAGGCGACGCGGTCGAGTGGTGAGATTGAAGACCGTTTCATTGGTCAGGGCTCCACACTCCGCCAACCCGGGAATGGGCAACTGGGCGGCACGTGCCCCGGTGGCAATCACCGCCTTCTTGAACCGCAGCGACGTGCCGTCGACGTCAAGCGTTGACGGGCCGGTAAACCGAGCCGACCCGAGAAAGACGTCGATGCCTTTTTCGTCGCGGTATCGGGCGACCGAGTCGTGCGGGCTGATTCGCGCGCGAATGCGACGCATCCGCTCCATCACCGCGCCAAAGTCCGCCTCCGAACCAGCGGGAACACGCCACCCGAGCGATGCCGCGTTGCGCAGCTCCGCGGAGACCCGGGACGAACGGATCACGCTCTTTGAGGGCACGCAGCCGACATTGAGGCAGTCGCCTCCCATGAAGTGCCGCTCAACCAGCGCTACGCGGGCCCCGGCTCCCGCCGCAAACGACGCAGCGATCAATCCAGCCGTGCCCGCGCCCACCACCACGAGGTGATAACGCTCGGCGGGTTCGGGGTTGGTCCAGTCCTCGGGATGGACGTGCTTCAGGAGGTCGGCGTTGAACGTGGCGGTCGGATCAAACTCAACGGTGTGACCAGTCGGATCAGCTGAGTCGACCGGCGGCATGATGACTCCCCCACGCGATGGCAGCGCTCGGACGGGCGCACGCAAGCCCCCGCGAGGCGGGGTGACGACCTGCCGTACTAGGACTCGGACGAAGGGTCGGCGGGTCGGGACTCGCTGCCAGCCCGCATGGCGGCAGGGATCGCCTCGGAGGCTCGAGGCCGCAAGATCTCGTCGATGAGAAACAGACCGGTCAACACCGCCCGCAGGTGGATGGAGCCGTTGAGGTTGTCGATGACCTGACTACTGATTGCGGGCAGCGCGAGGACGAGGCGCAGGGCTCGGCAGGCGCGCTGAGCGTCGCCGTCAAGTACCTCGAAGAAACTGTCGTAGGGCGCCAGCGGCTCCAACTTCCGCTCCCGGACCAGACTGGCCAGAAACGCCCCGAGCCCATCGAGCGCGGCGTCCATCTCCGCGATGCACCGCCGCAACTCGCCGCCTGTGTTGGGGTTGCCCGGCTGTCCTTTGGCGGCATAGCCGAGGAACAGCTCGTAGCCGCTCTCGATGGTATCGATCCGCTTCTTCAGTTCCGTTGTCGCAGTGTCAGACACACTTCCGCCTCACGTCAGTCAGCACCGGGCCCCGCTCAATCTCGAGAGCGCCCCTACGAAGAGGCCCGCCCCTTACTTGGAGCCCACCTTCCACTTCTCAGGGTCGTGATGCGCCAGATAGTCCGACTTGCTCACCCAACCAAAGATCATCGCCTTCGTCATCCATAGCTTGTCGGGGCGGATCGCGAAATAGATGTGCGTGATGGTCAGCGTGACAAACAGCACGGCGGCAAAGCCATGGAGCGAGTAAACGACGCCCCAGGTCCCTTCGGCGAACAACTGATCGTTCCGCGGAATGATCGGGGTGTCGATCCGCAGCATCATCAGCAGACCAGTGGCTGAGACCAGCAAGCCGAAGACCGATACCGCCAAGTGATACAGCTTGTGGTCGAGCGGGTACTTGCCGTGCTTGCCCAGCGTGACCTGCTGACCCAGTTGACGCTTCGTCCTTTGGACCGCCTCACCCAGGTCGGCCGGCAGAATCCAGATAGACCAGAAGTCGAGGAAAAACGACGCGTGCACGATGTGATACAGGCTGCACAGAAGAAGGATCAGCCCGGAGATCCAGTGAATGTTGAGCCACGCGAACTCCAGGCCGACGATGGGCAGAAAGCCGGTCGCGAGGAGCACGAGCATGGAAGCCGCCATGACCCAGTGGAACATCCTGGCGGCACCCGTGTGCCGGACCACCTTGTCCGGGATCCCGGCTGGGGCCTTGGCCGGTTCACTCCCGTGGTCCACCTTCGGCTTCCACACCACGGCGTAGATCGCGTGGAAGAGGATAAAGGCGATACCCGCCCAGAACGCCACCGTGAGCAGAGTCCAGGAGATACGGATAAGAATCTCCTGACCCCATGGGTCAGTGCCTGTTTGAAACAATTCCATTTACGCCCCCCGTCCTCGGATGAGTCGCCTGTGTCCCCCGTGCCTCCCGCGGGCCGGTACTGAACCACAGGCGGGAAGGATACCGGGGACGCGGCCAGGATACAACTCATTCTTCGCAGCCTGGGTCAGCAGTCGGGTGCGACGCGGCGCGGAGTTGATCTTTTTGACTCTCAAACGTATGATTCAAATAAGCGTTTGAATAAACACGCGAGGTCCAGAGACCGAAGCATGGCCGCAGATACCAAGGAACGGATACTCGACGCCGCAGAGCACCTGTTTGCGGACCACGGGTTTCCCGCCACGTCATTGCGAGACATCACGCAGGAAGCCGGCGTCAATTTGGCGGCGGTCAACTACCACTTCGGCTCCAAGGAAGCGCTGCTCATCTCGGTCCTCGACCGCAAGATTGCGCCAGTGAACCGAGCGCGGCTGACCCAACTGGCCGCGCTCGAAGCGGGAGCCGGAAAGGACCCGGTGCCGACCGAGCACTTGGTGCGCGCCTTTCTGACGCCCCTGTTAGAGACCTGGCACAAACCGGACCCGAGCGTCCCGAAGTTCCTGAAGCTGGTAGGACGGATCCATGCCGAGGTCGACCAGGACCTGCGGACAAAGTTCATCAAGCGCTTCGATACGGTCGTGCAGCAATTCTCCGCCGCGTTCCACCGCGGCCTGCCATATCTGAGCGCCACCGAGGTCCAGTGGCGCCTGTTGTTCCTGATCGGTTCCATGGCCTACACCATCAGTTGGGGCGGGTCCATCATCACGATG
>SXOW01000128.1 GCA_005778315.1 Acidobacteriota bacterium | reverse complement strand
GTGACGGCGCCAACCTCCGTGCCGCGGAGCAGGCGTGGCCCGCCACCTTGTCGTTCTTCCGCAAACACCTGGAAGGTTCACCTGAACGGTGAGCCTGACAGGTGAGCCTGACAAGGTGAGCCTGACAAGGTGAGCGAAGATGCTGAGGTTCTTACGCCGCCACGGCCCCGTCTTGCTACGACCCGGCCCGCAGGGCGCCCACGGCCAGCGCGACCCACCCGGCGATGAAGCAGAGGCCGCCAATGGGCGTGATGGCTCCGAGCCACCGGGTGCCGGTGATCGCCAGGAGATAGAGGCTGCCTGAAAAGACCGCGATTCCGGCGACAAAGAACCAACCGGCCGACCCGGTCCACGCATTGGGCCACCGGGAGGCGGCCCAGGCGACCGCGAGCAGCCCGAGGGCATGAGTCAAGTGATACCGGATTCCGGTCTCATACACGGCCAGCATGTCGGCCGTTAGACGATCGCGGAGGCCGTGCGCCCCAAACGCCCCCAACAAGACACCGAGCCCACACAACGCCGCCCCCGTCGCGAACCATCCTGCCACCATGATTGGCTATCATACCGGCGCCGCGAGTTTCGCGGCGCCATATTCGCAACGGACCGTCACCACATCCACCAGTCACAACTCGATATGTCATCCATGACATCACTGCGCGAAATAGACGATCGGGTCACCCGTGACGAAGCCCTCGCTGCCGACCGGGCCATTGGTGTATCAAGCACAGCACGAGATGTGTCGTCTCGTCGTACGTCATCCGCGAGGTCTACCAGGTCGCGGAAACGCACCCCGACTGGAACATCTACCTGCTCAAGGTCGTTGAGCGCCGGGCGCTGTCAAACGCGGTCGCTGCGGAGTTGGGGGTCACACATCAGTCGCCCCAGGCGTTCGTCATCAAGGGAGGCGTGTGCGTCTGGCATGCGTCGCACTCGGATATCACCACCGAACACCTCGAGGCACAGGCTACGGATGTCGGGTGATCCATCACGATCACAGGCGGGGTGCAGTACGCTGCCCCGCGCTACCGGGAGGTCCACACCGTGGTCTTGACCGCGAAGACGTTGTCTCCGCTGGCAGTCAGTGACTCGAACAAGTTGCCGAACCCGACGTGCGCGCCTTGTGAGTCGCGGCTTTCCCGGTTCTGCTGCCAGACCACGAACAGCGTGCTGCCCGGGCGCCACTCCCAACGCAGCACGACAGTGCTTCGGAACGACCGAATGGTGAAATCCCGGTTGGGTAGAGCGAAGGTGTCGGCACCGTCTGTCACCTGGTAGCTCCCGTCTTCGAGGCGCTCGATACGGGTGCCGTTCTGCCCGTAGACGCGTAGATCTCGTGCGCCAGGCAGGAGCGTCTCGCCAAACGCCAGGTAGCGACCGCTCGCAGCGAACGGCTCGGCGTATATGTCGAGCGTCAGGTCCGGCTTGAACGTGTAGCTCGCCCGAAACTGTGTCGAGAGCGTGGTGCGATCGGGAAACCCGAACACGTAACGGTTCCCGAATGTCTCGGCTCGCCCACCGGGGAGCGTCGTCAGAAATTGCCGATTGATTGGTCCGCTGAAGGTGCCACCCGTGCCCCGTTCGTCGCTGTAATCGGGCCGGACCGAGAGCTCGAGTGAGGGCGACGGCCGGGTCGACCACGATGCGCCGATACCCCAGGTGTAGTCCCCGATTTCATTGGATTGGTAGTTCGCCTGGCCACTCCACTGCGTTTGCGAGCCGGCGCGGTTGCGCAGCGACCAGCTCACACCCCAGCCTAGCGGTACGCCCATGACCGGCCCGCCGCGGGTCAGCTGTGCGTCGAATCCCCGCAGGTACCGAGTCAGACTCACCCGGGTGGACCAGAAATTGAGAAACGTAGCGCTCGCGGCGACACCCAGGTTGTATCGGTTGCCCAGGGTTCGGTCGTAGTAGGAGTAGTGCAGGATATCGGGACCAACCGAGTACGCCCGCAAGAAACGCCCAGGCAGCGTTTCCCGATACTCCAGTTGCGCCCGCCAGGTGTAGTCGCCCGCGAAATTCAATCGCCCAAAGTCGCTCGGCTCGAATTCCGGGGACTCGATCATGACGCTGGCATTCCAGAGCCAGTGGCGGCCAGACAGCTTGTTGATACCGCCGGTGACCTGCCCGCCGTCGAGTGCGCGACGCGTGACGTCTAGCAGCGGCACCGGTAAGTCGACGCGTTGAAACAGATGCGAGTTCCGCCGTTGAAAGCCGGTCACCGCGTCCGGCTCCCCATCGATGTGGGTGAACCCGACATTGAATGCCGCCTCGTAGCCCTGGTCGGCAAAACGGATGCGCGTGTCGGCTCCGGCGGTGACCGCGTTGCGACTCAGCACGGCGGCCAGCGGGTCGTCGGCCGCCATGCCGCGATGAACGACGGTCAGATGCCCGCCGACCGTCGATCCCTGATCGCCGACGTCCTGGATCACCCGCGCCACGCCCCAGCCTGACCGTGGGGCCACCCGTGTGCGACCCAAGACGCCATCGGTTGACGTCTGCGCCGACTCCGCGTCTGTGACCGCGGCAAGAAAACCGAGCGCCGTGCCCGACGGCAGCCGACCGGTCAATTTTGCGGCGGCCAGGATAGTTGCCGTGTCCGGTCGGTCCACGTAGTCACCTTCACCCGCACCAGTGGGCCGTGCACCGATGCGCCGCGAATAGTAGTAGTTGCCGGTCCCGGCCGTCAGCACGTCGTTGCCCTCGAGAAAGAAGGGACGCCGTTCAGAAAAAATGGTCTCGAAGACGGTCAGGTTGACCTCTGCCGGATCGGCCTCAATCTGGCCAAAGTCGGGGTTGAACGCGACATCCAGCGTCAGGTTCGAACTCACCCCGTATTTCACGTCGGCGCCACCCCGGGCGCCCAGATTCTTCCCGTCATCGAACGGGTCGTTCGGATCTCGCTCGCCCGTCACCCGCGAAGACCCGGAGACATACGGCAGCACCTCGAGACGGAGCCGAGGGTCTACGGCTTCAATGCCGCGCAGGTCGCCAAAGCGCGACGCCCAGCCACTCTCGGTGCGGCGCACCAGAGACCAGACGTCCTCCTCGTTGAGGGCTGGAAGGTCGCGCATGATGTTCAGGCCGAACACCTGCTCGGCCCGGGCATTGAAACGCAGCTGCGAGAATGGCAGCCAGAGTTCTGCGGTCCAGCCCTCATCGGTTCGGACGGTGCGTGCCTGCCAGACCGGGTCGTACTCGAGGTCTCGATTACCTTCGTCGTCGCGGGGATGATAATGATCGAGTCGAACGCCTGCCGCTGTGACCCCAAACATGTACGCGGTTCGACGATCGAGATACGTGTCGAGCTCGATCTGCAGTGACTCGGCCAGCCCACTGTCGTCTCGCCGACTCAGTGGCGCCTGCACTGGCGCCGCACTGAACATCCGCGCGCCCACATACAACGCGCTGTCGTCGTACGCAAAACGGACCTCCATCCGATCTGTCGGGGGCGCCCCTTCATCCGGCTCCGCTTGAATGAAGTCGGTCACGGCCGGGGCCGTACTCCAGACCGCCTCGTCCAGCGTCCCGTCGATCCGGATCGTCCCGTCGGCGACACGCTCCGCGTGCGCCTCCGGTCGGTCGGTCGTTTGTGCCCCAGCGAGGACCACCGGCGTCAAGGCGACGGCTCCCGCCGCCACAAGCCACCGACGCAGGCCGTGGCGCCTCACGTGGGACTCTCCGAACCCGCCAGCGTCAACACCGCGCATGATGTGAAAAGGTGGGGGGGACGGTGAACCGACTGGCCGATGCGTCAACGGGCGTCGTATCTTACCCGCTCCGCGCTCCGTTTACGAAGCCTGGAAGGGCGTGGCAGGCCACCCGCGAGACCGCCGTGGCACACGTGTCCTGATAAGATGGCGTCTAGGCGGTTCAGCTCCCCCCGCGCGGCCACAGTTTCAAATGACACGTGCGGCCATCGACGGCAAGTTTCTTCGACTCGGCGATGAGCGCTTCCTGGTCTCAGGAGCGTCGTACGGCACCTTTGCGCCTGATGCGAACGGTGAGCAATTTCCCAGTTCCGAACGCATAGCGGCTGACTTCGCCCAGATGGCGGCGGCCGGCATCAATACGGTCCGCACCTACACGCCACCGACCGAACAACTGCTCGATACGGCGGCGCGTCACGGCTTGGTGGTCATGGCCGGCCTGTCCTGGGCACAGCACGTCCCCTTTCTCGACGATCGCCACACCGGGCGACGCATCCGTGAGGATGCCGTGCGCGAGGTGACGCGACTGGCGTCGCATCCGGCCCTCCTGATGGTGGCGGTCGGCAACGAAATCCCGGGCAGCATCGTCCGCTGGCACGGACACCGTCGAGTGGAGCGATTCTTGTCGACGCTGTACGAGGACGTGAAGGCGGCCGCGCCGGAGTGCCTGTTCACGTACGTCAACTATCCACCCACGGAGTTTCTCCATCTGGAGTGCTTCGACGTCTGCGCATTCAACGTCTACCTGCACCGAGAGACGGCGCTGCGCGGGTACCTCGCCCGTCTGCAACATATCGCCGGACACCGTCCGTTACTGCTGGCCGAGGCGGGCGCCGACTCGCAGCACGAGGGCCTGGACGGCCAGGCGCGGATCACCGCGACCCACATCCGGTGTGCGTTCGAGGAAGGCGCGTGCGGGGCGATCGCCTACGCCTGGACCGATGACTGGTGGCGCGGTGGACACCAGGTGGACGATTGGTCGTTTGGTCTCGTCGACGCCGAGCGGAGCCCGAAACCAGCCCTGGCCGCGGTGAGCCAGGTCTTCCGCGACGCGCCGTTCTCCGCCACCCAGTCCACGCAGTGGCCCGAGGTCTCCGTGGTGGTCTGCGCCTACAACGCGGCTGACACCATAGACGAGTGTTTGACGTCGCTGGCCGGCCTGACCTACCCGCGAACCCAGACCATTGTAATCAATGACGGGTCGCGCGACGACACCTCCGCGATCGCCCGCCGCCATGCCGGCGTGCTGGTCATCGACCTCCTGAACGGCGGGCTCAGCGCGGCCCGGAACGCAGGCCTCGGCGCGGCCACCGGCACCATCGTGGCCTACACCGACGCAGACTGCCGGGTAGACCGAGACTGGCTCACCTACCTGGTGCAGCCGCTGCTCTCTGCCGACATCGCCGGCGCTGGCGGACCGAATGTGGTGCCGGCGGACGACGGGTGGATCGCACAGTGCGTGGCACGAGCCCCCGGCGGTCCTACGCACGTCATGCTCGACGACCGCACGGCGGAGCATGTCCCAGGGTGCAACATGGCGTTTCGTCGCGAGGCGCTACTGGCCGTGGACGGATTCAATGCGATCTATCTGCGGGCCGGCGACGACGTCGATATCTGCTGGCGGCTGCAAGCGAGGGGGTTTCGCATCGGTTTTGCCCCGGCCGCACTGGTGTGGCACCGCCATCGCAACCGCATCGGGGCCTTCTGGCGGCAGCAAGTCGGCTACGGCGAGGGGGAGACCTGGCTCGACGCGCACCACCCGGAGAAGTTTCTCGCCGGGCACATGGTCTGGCACGGCCGCATCTACAGTGCGCTGCCGTTCCTGCAAGCCGCGGAGCGTCGGGTGAACACCGGCGTATGGGGCACGGCCGCGTTCCCGTCGGTCTACAGCACGCAGTCTCGCCCCTGGCAGTATCTGCCGCATTCACCGGCCTGGGCGGCAGGCACCGTCGCGCTCCTGCTTGTCGGCACCATCGGGCCGCTGGCCGGTATGGATGCCGCGTGGCTCCCGTTGATGGTCGGGGTCGTGGCGCTGGGGCTGACATTCGTACGATGCGGACAGTTTGCGGCGCGCTCTGACCTGACTGGCCTGCCTCGGATCGGGTTCCTGCCGGTGGCGACAAGTCGGTGGCTCTATCGCGCGGTCATCGCCTGGCTCCACGTGATCCAACCGCTGGCGCGCTCCCGGGGGCGGTTCCGGGGACTCTCGCAGCCCGAGGCCGTCGCGCCTCAGCATGTGACCCGGTACCCCTGGAGAACGCCGATGCCGTGGCCCCGCGATGTCGTGTCGGCGGTGCGACTCGTCACCCGGGGCGGCGTCGAGCGCACATGCTGGAGCGAATCCTGGTCGTCGCACACGACGCTGCTCCGCGAGCTGGTCGGCGTGCTGCGTGCGTCGCGTCCAGCACCACGCGTGGACGTTGATGAAGGATGGCGACCGGATCGGGACGTGAGCCTGGCCATCGGGCGCTGGGGTTGGCTCCACGTGGGGCTGCTTGTCGAGGAGCACGCCGGCGGGGCGTGCCTGTGCCGGGTACGAACCCGCCTCAGCCCCAGCTTCATCGGCACCCTCCGCGGTGTCGCGATGGCGGCGCTCCTGGCCGGGGGGACGGCCGCGTCGTTTGCGCTCTACACGCCGCCAGTGGGCATCACGGTGGCGTTCCTCGCGGCCATCGGCATCGCCGCCCGCACCGCCTGGCAGACCATCCGAGCCAACGCCGTACTCGACCGCGCCGTGACCCACGTGACCAACGCGGCTGGTTTCATCAGACTGCCATCGGCGACGGGGGCGGCGGCGGCCCCGCCGGTCGCCAAGTCGCCTGTGTCTGACGTGGGTCGCTAGCAGCCCGTGGTGACCCTGCTCTCCTGGACCCTCTCGTTTCTGCGCCCCTACCGCGGTCGCACCGCCGTGGTCATCGGGTTGACGCTTGTCGAAATCGGTCTGGCGGCCCTCGCACCCTGGCCGCTGAAGCTGGTTATTGACACGGTGTTCGGCGACACACCGTTCCCTGGGTGGCTGACCGCCTCACTCCCAGGGTTGATCGGACTCAACCCAGCCACACTGCTCGTGGCGATTGTCGTGGTCGGCCTCCTCATTCAACTGGGGATGGAGGTGGTGCGTATGACGCACACCCAGCTCCAGGTACAGATGGGCCAGCGCATCGTCTATCGCCTCCGTGAGACGCTGCTGGCTCACCTCCAGGCACTCCCGTTGCATCATCACCTGCAGTCACGCACCGCCGACTCGGTCTACCGGCTCGACGCCGACGCTCATTGCGTGGACGACCTGATCATCGGCGGGCTCTTCCCGCTGACGCTGGCCGCGGTCAACCTCATGGTCATGTTTGTCGTTCTCCTGTTCGTCGACCCGACGTTGGCGCTGCTGTCGCTGGTGGTGGCCCCG
>SXOW01000010.1 GCA_005778315.1 Acidobacteriota bacterium | reverse complement strand
GACGATTTCCGCGTGATCGCGAGACACCTCCCCGCTCATCAGGTGCAGATCACTCGTGACCCGCCTCCCGATCTGGAACGGATTCTTCGAAATCTCGACGACGCGCCGACCCAGTTGGTCGGTTATTTCGAGTCTGGCCTGATCCATTGATGGCTATATCTGACGCGGCCACAACCCCGTCTGGAGTGCGAGCGTCTTCACAGAAAGTTACGCGCATGATACTCAAACGTGGCGCCGTGCGGCCAGCCACGACGCCGACGCGACGGTTACGAACCTCGGCGTCGCTGTCGCCACCAGAGGGTGAGCGCCGCCGCGACGCAGACCCCCGCCGAGGCGAGCCTTGCCAAGGGGCCCTCCAACCACCAATCGGCGATCACCGCGACGAGGAGCAGGGTCGCCAGCGCGAGCCACACCCACCCGGGCGATCCGGGACGACTACTCGCCGGTTGACGCCGGTCCGTTGTACTGGTCCCGCAACGGAAGCAAATCAATGCGTTGTCGGCGATTTCGGTCTGGCAGGTCGCGCACTGCATAGCGTTCAGCTCGATTCCCGATTGAGGCGACGCGAGAGACGAGCCAGGTCGAGGAGGACACGCTCGAGCTCCCGCCCATACTCCGCTGGGCTCATCTGTTCCTTGTCCGCGCGCAAGGCCTGTACCCGCGCGATCAGCGCGTCGCGGCTGGCGACCAGGGCCGCGCGCCCCTGGCTGGTGGCCACATCGCCACCGGCGGGACCGGCCCCGAGAAACTGGCTGGCGGCCCGCATCCCGTCCGGACCCGGCTCTCCCGCCTCTTGCCCTCGCCCGTCGCCGCTGTCGTCAAGCAGGGCCCGCTCGGTGGAGAGTCGGCCCCGCTCCTGATACCACTGACGCACACCGAGACTCGCATACTCGAAGGCCTCGAGGATCGACACCCGGCCGCTCTTGTCCAGGTCCCCGGCCGCGTCGACGAACGCGCCAACGAAGAACTCGGGAAACACCGTGTCGTAGCGCTGGATGGTCGATTCAGTAGCCGTCACGATGGTCCGTCGTGGACCGGACAGTCGGTCGATGAACGGTGCACTGACGCTGGTGGTATTGACCACCACCACCTGACCGGCGACCTGATCGAACAACGCGCTCCATTCGCGTGGGTCCAGGTCTGGGCCTACGAGATTGAACTTCGCGTCGACGCCGTCGAACGACCCATGCCCCATCAGGACCAGGTGCAGCACGTCCTCCGCGTCCATCCGCTCGGCGAACTCCGCGATCGCCTGCCGGACCCCGTCGCGGGACGCACGCCCGACGCCCGGGCCAGGAGACTCGGCCAAGACCCTCAGGTGCGCGTCATCGAACCCGGGCACGTTGCGGAGGGCATCGACCAAAGCGGATCGCCACGCATCGTACCGGTCCGTGTATGCGCGGCCACCGGACGCCCCGCTGATGAGCAGGGTGTAATTGTCCTGGGCCACCGCGCACGGACCACACGCCAGCCAACCGACCACCGCAACCGCCATGGTCGTCCACCCGCGGGCTCGGACCCCAGCGCCTCCGTGCGCCATCGCCGTCACCGCAACCCCCACTGACGGCGCAAGATCCACTCGACCGAGACCACGCCCGACACCAGGAGAAAAGCCCAGGCCGTGCTCCAGAGATCGTGTTCGATCGGCGCACCCGCCGCCATGGTCGCGTCGCCCAGGGTGGCGATCAGACCGTCTGTCTCATCGGCGAGGAAGAACCGCCCGCCCGAAGCATCGGCCAACCGTCGCAACACGGCGTCGTCGCGTCGCGGGTCCGTCAGCTCGACATCCACACCGCCAACCAGCAGCGGCGCCTCCGCGCGACCCAGCTCGACTGCATCTTGCGACGCCGTCGCGGTGATCTGATGGACGCCGCCGCCGCGGCTGGGCACCTCGACCCGATAACGACCCGGCTGCCCGGTGACTGGCGAGGCCGACGACACGGTCGCGGTGCCATCCGGGCCGCGAATCTCGACCCGAACCGCGGCGTCGGGAACTGGTAAGAACCGGTGGTCGGCCACCGAGACCGCCACCCGTAGCGGGTCCCCCTCCACAGCCCCCCCCTCAACCTCGATGCCGACTCGATCCGGGGCATCGGCGACCAGCCAGCGCGCAGTTTGGCGCCAGAACCGGTCGTAGGTGTCATCGGTTGACGGCGCCAGCATTTTCCATCGCCAGCTGGCCTCGCCCCCGAACACCATCGTGCGCCCACGGCCGAATCGTTGAATCGCAAGCACCGGGACGGCGTCGAGGCCTTCGCCATGCGCCGTCGCAAGCACGGTGGCCCCGGGACGCGGCGATCCCAGCGGGATGACGTGCCCCACCGCCGGCGCTGCCTCCCAGCGCCGCCTGGTTTCGCCGGTGGTGTCGGCGAGCCGGAGGACGGGATGAGATTCGCCGTCAGCCGTCGGCAGCACACGATGGGCCAGGAACGTATGACCGGAACCACGTAGATCGCTGGTGGCACGCCGGGACGGACCGAGCGGCAACAGCGCGCCGAGTGCGGTGCGGCCCAGCCCGGCTCCGGCGAGGGACGCCGCCCCGGTCACCAACAGCCCACCACCGCGCTCGGACACAAACGCAGACGTGAGTTCCACCTGACCCGGACGGAGCGAGGCCGGGTCTACGTTCGCAAGAATGATGGCGTCGTACGCGTAGAGCGATTCACGGGTTGTGGGATAGCCGTCGG
>SXOW01000127.1 GCA_005778315.1 Acidobacteriota bacterium | reverse complement strand
GGGACTCGGGTTTGTGGAGTTGTCCCGCCGAGCGCCTGAGCAGGCGGTCGCGATGTTTGCGTCCGCACTGACGCGCGGGCCGGCGTATATCCCGGCGTTGTTGGGGCGCGGCGAGGCGTTGCTGGAGTTGGGCCGGATGGGCGAGGCCATTGCCAGCTTCGATGCCGCGGTAGCGGCAGACCCCACTCTGACCTCGCTCCGACGACGGGTCGAAGACTTGCGATTCAACGATCTGATGGCTCAAGTCACCCGCGCGCGGTCTGCACGCGATGCCGGACAAAGCGACGAGGCGCGAGCATCCTATGAGCGTCTGATCGAAGCGTCCCCGGACAGCGGGTTCTTGTATCTCGAGTTGGCCGAAGTGGAACAGCGTGAGGGACGCGCGGATGCGGCCCTCGGCCGGCTGGACCAGGCGATCACGCGTGATCCTGGAGCAGTCGCGGCCTGGCGCATGATGGCGGACCTCTATCTTGCGGCGGGCGACCTCGACCGCGGCGAGCAGGCGCTGCTCCGGGCCGAGTCCATCGAACCGAGTCCCGTGACCTCTCGGTTGCTCGCCGACATCGAAGCCCGGCGGCGCGAAGCGGCGAGCCGCCCTCCAGAGTACGCGGAGATCGCCACGGCTGACGCTGTGACCCGGGGGCAGCTGGCAGCACTGATCGGCATTCTCTTCGAACGGGTGGTGGCTGACGCGGCTGGGCAGGGGGCGGCGATCGTGGCCGATGCCCGGGACTATTGGGGCTACGCCTGGATCTTGGCGGTCGCCCAGGCGGGCGTGATGGACGCGGATACCAACTACCGGTTCCGACCTGAGCGAGAGGTGACCCGTGCGGATCTGGCCGATGTGTTGGTCCGCGTCAGACGGCTCTCGGTCGGCCACGTGGACCCGCCTCCCGCTGCTCCACGTTTCTCCGATCTGGCCCCGAGTCACCTCCGGTATCCGGCGGCGTCGGAGGCGGTGGCGCTCGGACTGCTGGCGGCGCTGGAGCGGAATACGTTTCAACCCGCACGTGTGGTCACCGGGGCGGAAGCCATGGATGCCGTCGAACGGTTGAGTCTCGTGCTGGCCGGGGCCCCCTAGCGACATGTCGGCGCTCACCGTCGCGAACCAGCTGACGCTACTCCGGATGTTCCTCATTCCGGGGCTGGTCCTGTTGGTGCTGTACGGACTAAACGGGTGGGCCCTGGTCGTGTTCATCGTGGCGGGGATGACCGACGCGCTCGATGGACTACTGGCGAGACGGTGGAGTGAGCGCACCACCCTCGGGGCGTTCCTGGACCCGATGGCGGACAAACTGCTGCTGACGTCCGTCTTTGTGGTCTTGACGCTGACGAATCTCGACCTGCCCAACCATCTGCCGGTCTGGCTCACGGTCTGCGTCATCAGCCGCGACGTCATCATCGTCATCACGGTGGCCATCGCGAACCTCTCGGTGGGTCGCATGTCCTTCCCGCCCACGACCCTCGGGAAGCTGGCCACGTTCATGTACATCGTCACGGCGGCGGTGACGCTGTATTTCAACTGGTTGGGTCGCCCGTCGGTGTGGGTGGATGTGGCGGTCTACGGGTCGCTTGCGGTCACGCTGGCGTCGGGCCTGCACTACATCGCCCACGCCGCCCGTGTGTTGAGTGATGTATCGGTGCCCCGGTGATCAACCGCTGAGTGTGCCGGCCGGGTCGCCTTGGTCGTCCTGCGCGAGCTTCGCTCTGAAGTAGTCGATGGTGCGCCCAAGCCCGTCGGCGAGCGGCACCCGCGGCTCCCACCCGAGCAAGGTGCGGGCCCGCGTGATGTCCGGCTGTCGCACCCTCGGGTCGTCGACCGGGAGGTCCCGGTACACGATCTGACTCGTGGTGCCGGTCAACGCGATGATCTGCTCGGCGATCTGTCTGATCGTCATCTCCTGCGGATTGCCGATGTTCACCGGCGCGTTCTCGTCGGAATCCATGAGCCGTAGGACCCCGTCGACCAGGTCACTGACGTAGCAAAAACTACGGGTCTGGCTGCCGTCGCCATACACCGTGATGTCCTCGTTGCGTATCGCCTGCGCGATAAAGTTGGGCACCGCACGTCCGTCGCGTACCCGCATCCGCGGTCCGTACGTGTTGAAGATGCGGACGATCTTCGTGTCGAGCCCGTGATACCGGTGATAGGCCATGGTCATCGCCTCGGCGAAGCGTTTGGCCTCGTCGTAGACCCCACGGGGACCGACCGGGTTCACGTTGCCCCAGTACGCCTCGGTCTGCGGGTGCTCCAAGGGATCGCCGTACACCTCTGAGGTTGAGGCAATGACGAAGCGCGCCCGCTTGGCTTTGGCCAGACCCAGTGCCTTGTGGGTGCCGAGGGCGCCCACCTTCAACGTCGGAATGGGCCACTCCAGATAGTCAATGGGACTGGCCGGGCTGGCCCAGTGCAGCACCACGTCAACCGGGCCATCCAGGTAGATGTAATTCGTGACGTCGTGTTCAATGAAATGGAAATCCCGGTTCGACAAGTGGGCGATGTTCGCCACGTCGCCGGTGAGGAGATTGTCAATCCCGATGACGTGGTGGCCGCGGTCCAGCAACGTCTCTGCGAGATGAGACCCGATGAATCCGGCCGCGCCGGTGATGACGATGCGTGCGCTCATGATGACCCGGTGAAGGGAACGGCCCTAGTAGGCGTGCCGGTGAAAAAACAGGTGGAGGACGGTGAGCCACAGAATCTTGAAGTCCAGGGCCACCGACCAATGTTCGATGTAGTAGAGGTCGTATTCGATGCGCTTTTCGATGGAGGTGTCGCCCCGCCAGCCGTGTACCTGGGCCCACCCGGTGATGCCTGACTTGACCTTGTGGCGCAGCATGTATTGCGGCACATGCTGCTTGAACTGCTCCACGAAGAACGGACGCTCGGGTCGCGGACCCACGAGCGACATGTCCCCCCGCAGGACGTTCCACAGTTGCGGGAACTCGTCGAGACTGAACTGGCGCAACACCCGTCCGACCGGCGTTCGCCGCGGGTCGTCCTTGCGAGTCCAGACCGGCCCTGTGTCTCGTTCGGCGTCGACCAGCATCGAGCGAAACTTGTACACGCTGAAGGGCCGTCCGTCGAGGCCCATGCGCTCCTGCCGGTAGAGCACCGGTCCGGGCGAGGTGCTCTTGATCAACGCGGCGATAATGGCAAAAGGGATGGTCATGCCGACCAACGCCACGGCCGCGATACCTACGTCAATCACACGCTTGATGGCGCTGTTGATCCCGTGCAGCGGCACGTCATTGATGTTGATGATCGGGAGTCCGTCGATGTCTTCGATCCGGGCGCGCAGCGCGATCACCTGCAGCAAGTCCGGTACGACCTTGACGTCGACAAACTCTCGGTTGGCGACCTCGATCAACTCCAGCATCTTGACGTGCTCGTCGAGCGGCAGGGCGACATACAACTGGTCCACCCGCTCGTACCCGAGGATGTCCGTCAGTTCGGACAGCGTGCCCAGCAGGGGCAGGCCTCTGTAGCCGAGGTGGTCCCCACCGGCGCGGTCGTCGACGAAGCCGACGATGCGGTAGCCCAACTCGCCATGCTGCAGCATCTTGTCAACGACATGACGGGCGACATCACCGGTGCCGGCAATCAGGATGCGTGTCAACCCGACGCCGTTGCGCCACCTGCGCTCGAGGACGGCGCGCACCGTGGCTCTCGACGTGTAGCAGGCCGTGACGGTCAGGCAGAGAAACAGCGCCCAGACCAAACGCGAGACCTCGTAGGCACCAACATCCTTGAGCTCTGGCGGGACGAAATAGGCCTGGTAGGACAGCGTGCCGACCAGGCCAATGACCACGGCGAGGATGGCCCCCACCAGAACGGCGAAGAAGTCGTCGACCCGCGACCGCACCCGGCCGAGACGATAGGCGCCCTGCACCCAGAGCCCGAACGGGAGGAGCCCCCCCACGAACGGCGCCATCTGGACGTAGTAGGCGAGCGCCGGTTGGCCTTTGGGGGTCGCAAACAGCTCGGTCTCGAAACGGACGAAGTAGGCGACGATGAACATGCCGACGCCAATCGCGGCGTCGAGGAGCACTTGGCCAGTCATCTGCTCCCGAGCACGCGGATTCATGGGGCGAGCGCCTCCGCCGGTGAGGCCATGAGCTCCGAGACCTGTGCGCCTAGCTCCCTCTGAAACCGCGCGCGGGAGAATCGCAGCGCGTGCTGCCGAATCGCAGCCGCATCGAAGGTGCCATCCACGACCTGGCGCACGGCGTCAGCGAACGCGGCCT
>SXOW01000126.1 GCA_005778315.1 Acidobacteriota bacterium | reverse complement strand
ATCCAGCCAGGCGGCGGTCGATCTCAGCCCTGAGGCGCTCCGTGAGATGCATGAGCGCAAGACCGGCGCCCTCATCGGCGCGGCGGCCGCCATGGGCGCAATCCTGGCAGGCGGCGACGAGGCGACGATTGCGTGTATCGACAGGTACTCGGCCCATCTCGGACTCGCGTTCCAAATCGTCGATGACATCCTCGATGTCGAAGGGACGATGACGAGCCTTGGAAAGACGGTCGGCAAAGACGCTGCGGCGGGCAAACCGACGTATCCCGCGCTACACGGAGTGGACCGCTCACGAGCACTGGCGGCTGAGGCGGTGGCGGCCGCGGGAGACGCGTTGGCGGCGGCCGGTCTCAGTGGTCGATTGGGCGAGATCGCCACGTGGGTTGTTTCACGACGCCATTGAGCCTCCGCGCGCCACGGTCACCTCATGTCTTCACTGCCTCGTGTGCGCCTCGACTACCTGCTCGCCGACCGCGGGCTGGTCGACTCTCGCAGCCGCGGTCGGGCCTTGATCATGGCCGGGCAGGTGCGGGTGGACGGCCGTCCCGCCACCAAGGCCGGTGCACTCGTCCGCCCCGATGTCGCGATCACACTCAGCACGCCGGACCATCCGTATGTCGGACGGGGCGGCTTGAAACTGGCTGATGCGCTGGACCGCTTTCACATCGACCCCATCGGGGCTGTCGCGCTCGACGTGGGCGCCTCGACCGGCGGGTTCACGGACGTCTTGCTCCGTCGAGGGGCCGCCACGGTGGTCGCCCTCGATGTGGGCCACGGCCAGCTCGATTGGCGTTTGCGGGACGACCCCCGTGTGGTGGTCCTGGAGCGGACGCACATCGCGACGGTGGAGCCGGACGCCTGGCCAACCGAACATCGGGACTTCGACCTCGTGACGGTCGACGTCTCGTTCATCTCCGTTCGATATTTTGTCGACCGCCTCCCACGCCTCCTGCGGACGAGCGGCGATCTGGTGGTCCTGGTCAAGCCACAGTTTGAAGTCGGACGGGCGGACGTGGGGAGCGGCGGCGTGGTCACCGATAGCCGCATGCATGAACGGGCCGTGGCCGATGTCACGTCGGCGGCGGCTGGGGTAGGATTGACGCGGGTCGCCCTGGCGCCCTCACCAATCACCGGCACGGAAGGCAACCGAGAATTTTTCCTGCATCTCCGACACGCTGCTTCAGCCTGATGAGTGCCGACGCGTCAGTCCCCTCGCCTCCGCCCTCGCCCAGCCCGATCACCCGCGTCGGTATCGTGGCCAGAGCGCATGTGCAAGAGGCGTCGCCGGTCGTCCGTGAGGTGGTGGCCTGGCTGACCGCGCGACAACTCACTGCCATCGTCGAACGAGGGACGGCCGAGTGTGCGGGACTCACGGCGGTGGCAACCGTCGACTCCGCCGCGCTACCAGACTCGTGTGATCTCATCCTCGTGCTCGGCGGTGACGGCACGCTCCTGGGGGTGGCGCGCCAAATTGCGACCGCCGTCGCGAACCCACCTGTTCTGGCCGTCAATTTCGGGCACCTCGGGTTCCTGACCGAGATCGCCTTGCCGGAGTTGTTCGACTCACTGGCGTCAGCGGTGGCCGGTACGGCAGGTATCGACGAGCGCCGGATGCTGCGCTCGCGGACGTTTCGCGGTGCCCGCGTGTTCGACGAACAGGTCGTACTCAACGACGTGGTCATCACCAAGAGTGCGTTGTCCGGCATACTCGACATGTCGGTATTGGTCGGAGACCAGTTTGTGGCCCGGTTCCGTGCGGACGGACTGATCGTCGCCACCGCGACCGGATCGACGGCCTACAACCTCTCGGCGGGGGGCCCCATCGTGCACCCGATCGTGAACGCCGTCGTGCTGACGCCCATCGCCCCGCACGCCCTGACCAATCGGCCTGTCGTGCTCCCAGACAGCGCAGCGATCCACATCCAGCCACAACTCTCCTCGCGACCAACCGAGGCCTACGCCAGCTTTGACGGCCAGACGGGTTTCAGGCTCGAACATGGAGACGAGGTCATCGTCGAGGCAGCCACTCGTCCACTGCGAATGATCCGCGCCGAAGCGCGCTCGTATTTCGCGGTCCTACGCGAGAAGCTCCGCTGGGCGGAACGGTAGGGTGGTGAGTCCCTGATAGCCACAGGCCCGCCCGCAGCCCGAGCCGCCCTCATCCCCCGGAACGAGTGTCCCAAGGGACTAGCTGATCGGCGGGTGATAGATGATTTGTACGATGTTGCCGTCCGGGTCTGACAGGTACAGCGACCGGGCGCCGTCGCGATGCGTGCGCGGCCGTGCCGTCAGCGGAACGCCGTTCGCGTCCAGATAGTCGGCCCACCTGTCGACATCGGCCGGTTCGCGTACCAGCAGTCCTAGGTGGTCCAGCGGTCCACCCGTGGTGGAACGGCTCGCGTCGGCGCGATGCAACGCCAGATTGTCACTGCCCGACGACAAATAGACATTGTCCGCGTCAGGCTCCCACTCGACGGCGAATCCGAGCCGGTCGACGTAGAACCGGATCATGGCTTCGAACGCCGTCGTAAACAGCGCCAGGTGGCGCAGCCCCAGATGCGTTGGTCTTTCGCTCATGCACCCAGTCTAGTCCGCTGACGGCGCGCACGGCAGCCTGTTAAGATCGACTCAATGGCTACCCGTTCCTCGGCTCAACCGCGATGCGCCCTCTGTGGTGCGAAAGATGTTTCCGAACCGAGCGGCGAGGCAAAGTACTGTCCTGCGTGCTGGGACAAGAAGATCGCGGTCGAGGACATCGTTGCGCGAGAATTTGCCCTCAAACGGTATATCCGGGCCCACAGCGCCGAAAAGTATCTCGTGTACCACTCCACGCTGAAGCGCCCCTGCGGTCAAGTGATCGTAGTGGACGACGGGTATGACCTGTTCCTGACGCTCGTGCTCTACCCCAGCTTCGGCTGGGAGGAACCGGCCTACCACCTGGACGGTGACCCCGAAGGGCGCTCGTTCGCGGAGTTGCTCGTGGATGTCGTCGCGGCCGAGATCATCGAGCCGTGGGGCGGGGGTAAGTGGCACCTGGAGATTTTTCGGACGAACCACGACGAACCCGAGGACTGGAACGGTGAGATGTGATTCCGCTGAAGGCATTGTTGAGGTTTTGGGCCACTCACCATATAATCCGCGTTCACCGTTTGGACATGAGGCAACCCGGAGGTCAGCAATGAGACGCCTGAATGTTGCGGCGCTAATCGGTTTTTTTGCGGTCGGCGCGGCCGCGGTAGGATGCGGCGGAGCCGCTGAAGAAGAGGGTGCGCCCGTCGTCGAGATGCGGCCGCCGACTACGCAGATCCGTCCGCTCCTTGACCAGGTCGAGAATGACAGCCGTCTCGTCGCCGTCCTGCGAGGCCCTGGACAAATCGGCTATTTGGTGCCGCGCTCGACCCGGCAGGGGGGCGACATCGTTACCACATTCACGATCAAGAACGTCTCCACCGCGCCGCTCGCGGGTTTCAAGGTGAATGAGTTCTGGTACGACGACAACGGCGACACGCTGACCGGTGGCCAGTATCGGTTCAAACGACCGCTGTTCGAGAACGAGGTTGTCCAGGTCACCCTGCGGGTGCCGCGCAACCCAAGCGCGACCCGGAGCAACTACGAGTTCAGCCACTTGGGTGGCGTCATCGAGGCGACCGAATTCGACGAAATGGAGGAACCGACCGCCATCGTCGTGGACGGAGAACTGGTCGAAGTTGAACCCGAGGCGGAAGAAGGAGCCTAGTCGCGTTTTCAGACACCTGCTCCATCGCGCCCGCGAACCATCGTTCGCGGGCGCGATGCATGTACGCGGTCCACTCGAGGACCGCCGGCCGAGCCGGGACCAGGGCGCGACCGGCCAGCTCCACCACCTCGCGCCGGCCATCAGCGGAGGTTGCGCGTCATAACCAATAGCGGCGGCGAGCGACCGGCCGCGCGCCCCCAGCGACCCCTAGGGCCGCTGCTATACTCGACGATATGCCCTTCAACTTGCCGGCGATGCAGGAGGCGCTTCGGAAGGAAGGCCTCGACGGCTGGCTCCTGTACGATTTCCACGACTCGAACCCCATCGCGCGACAGATCGCCGGATTGAGCGACGGCGCCAAGCTCACGACCCGGCGGTGGTACCTGCTTAT
>SXOW01000125.1 GCA_005778315.1 Acidobacteriota bacterium | reverse complement strand
TCCCGGCACGCAGCCGCGCACATTCTTGTCCGGCGAGTTCGGTGTGCCCTGCGGCTTGATCATCGGGCGACGGAAGGCCTCGACGGATCGCAAGACCAGCTTGAATGCTGTGCTTCGTGAGCACGAAGTAGCGGTCTGACCGAGTCCCCCGCCCATGGGATGGGCCCGCCACGGGCGGTCCCTGCGTCGCTCTTGTTCTACTGACCGCCGCGTGCCGGGTAGCGACGGCTGAAACCGTTTCGGCTGTTCGTCACGGTGAATGCGCCGTCACGCGTGGCCCGGACGTGGGTCCAGTACGCCGCGTCCCGATGGATCCCATCAGCCTCGTTGGCACCGTCGAAATCCTGCAGATTGGCGATGAACGATTCCTGTCGGTTGGCGTCACCCGCCGCGACCGCGTAGTGGTTCTGCCACAGATCGCCCAAGCTTGCGACGCGACTGAGGCTCTCGAACGTGCGCGGACCCCCGCCCTTGGTGGGCCCATTGTTCATGACGGCAACACGGGGTTGTAGCGCCTGCACCAGCGCGTCCGAACCCGACGTGTCTGAGCCGTGATGCGACACCAGATACAGATCAACGGTGCCCACTTTGTTGGTCGGGCACATCAGCGGATGCTCCTTGTTCCAGGTCAGGTCTCCCATGATGACCGCCCGGAACTCGCCGAAGCCGACGACCGCGCTCACCGACTGTTGGTCTTCCGCATCGCCGTACCGGCTGAGAATGTCCGCGCCGTGGAACACGAAACCGTCGCAATGAGGGTTGGGTTGGCCAGCGCCTGCCAGCGGGGTGGCGAGCACTTCGCCGCCGGCCGCGATGACGCGGATGTCGAGTCCATCGATCGGCACCTGGTCTCCGGGGGCCACCGCACGATGGACCGCGCCGGTCCTGAGGGTCACGTAGCGTTCGAACGCGGCCCGGGGCCCCTCCGCCTGGTCCACGGTCGTGCCGTGGTCGAGGTAGGTCACGATGGGCAGCCGGTCCGCGAGGTGAGCGGCACCACCCATATGGTCGGTGTGGAAGTGGGTGACGACGAGGTGGTCGATCTGGGAAACACCCGCGTCGCGCGCGGCGGCCACGATGCGGTCCGCGTCCCTGCCGTCGAAGCCTGGCCACCCGGTGTCGACCAGCAACGACTCGCCGGAGGGGGCCACGAACAGGGTGGCCTCGCCCCCCTCGACATCAATGACGTAGATATCGAGGGTGTCGCGCGCTTGACCGTGCGTCGAGGTCGTCGCGGCGAGGGCGACGCACAGGGTTGCCGCCAGCGCGATACGCATTCTAATTGCCGACCGGGGTCGACTGGGCGCCGGCCTTGAGGGCCCAGATACGGTTGCGGGTCAGCAGGTACATGACCCCATTGCGCACGACCGGGGTGCTATAGACGGAGGCGCCCATGTTGATCTCGCCGAGCAACTCCATCTCCTTGCCGGCCCGGAGTATCGCGATGTCGCCATCTTCGTCGCCCAGCAGCACCTTGCCGTCTACCACGAAGGGCGAGCCCCAGACCGCGGCGAATGCGTCGTAGGTCCAGAACTCTTCGCCGGTGTCGGGGTCCAGTGCGTAGAGGAAGCCGGATAGGTTCGAGATGTAGAGGACGCCGTCGGCGATGGCGGCGGTCGACAACGTGCGGTAGAAGTCTTCGTCGTCACGGCTCCAGACCTTGTGCGTATCGGTCACGTCGCCCTCGCCGGTCGCGTCGATGGCGTAGAAGTGTCCCGGGGCCTCACCGTGCTCCGGGTCCTGTCCGACGCCGACATAGACCCGGTTGTTGTAGATGACCGGCGTGGCCAGAATGTTGTTGCGGGTGCCTCGGCCACCCAGAATCCACTCGGAGTCTTTGGGATTGCAGTCGAACGTCCAGATGGTCACGCCAGTCGCGGCGTTGAGGCCATAGACGATCCCGTTGCCGCCTGCGAAGATGACTTGCTCGGTGCCATTGATTTCGGCGTAGGCCGGATTGGTCCAGCTGCCGTGCAGGATCCCTTCGCCTACGTCGGCGTTTTCCCAGATCAGCTCGCCGGTGTTCTTGTCGAGCGCGATGAAGTTGGGCGCGAAGGGGGACGGAATATTGACATGTCCCTCGTCGACACCATTGCTGGTGACGGTGTAGAGCATGTCGCCGATGATCAGCGGTGACCCGGTGGCCAGGTTGTGGGGGAACACGTCCAGCTCGCCGATCATGTCGTAGGACCAGAGAATGTCGCCGTCGGTTGGCCCGGTGCCCCTCTCACCCATAAACGGCCCATCGTTGCCATTGGCCAGCCCGTTGACGTCGAGGCACACGACATGCGCCTCATTCGAGACATACCAGATCCGGTCACCCTCAGCGAACGCGGTCGAGCACACGCCCTGGAGCGGCCAGTCGTTGACTCGTCCCGCCGACAGCTTGTCATGCACCATCTGCCAGATGAAGTCACCGGTGGTGGCGTCGAACGCCATCAGCACGCCCTTGTCGCCCTGGTAGGCCGGGTCCCTGACGCCCTCATTGTTGGTGCCGATGTAGACCTTGCCATTGGCGACCGTCGGTCCACCGTAAGCCTGCGAGCCAACTGGCTGGGTCCACAGAATGTTCTCCCCGGTCTGCGGGTTCCAGCTATCCGGGAGGCCAGTCTCGTCCGACACCATGTTGCGCGATGGCGTGTTTCCAAACATCCCGACCTCACCCTGAGCCGAGGCGAGGCCCGGGGTTTCCGCGACGATCAGGACGGCCACCGCAACCCGCACGAAATCGATTCCACGCTGTCGAATCATTGGTTCTCCACCACGCTCACGTTGTCAAAGTAGATGTCGACCGGCGAGTAGCCGATGATGCCCGGGCTGCCGGTTCTGTTCGGCAGTGGATCTTCTGCGGTAATCGTCCAGTCTGCCGGTTCGGTCGCGTCTCGCGCCCATACTTTGCCGCGCACGATCCCGCGGCCTCCCTCGATGTCGACCCGGAGCTTCAGGCGATACCAGGTGTCCGGCTCCCATGGGAAATCGACCTCCTCCTTGATACGGAGCTCGGCCGCCCAGGCATGAATCTGTATCTTCTGACGGTTGCCCTGCAGATCCATCGTGTAGCCGCTGTTGATGACTCCGATATCCGGCCTCCGTCGCCCTTTCTGGGTCGACATCACGTCCACCTGCACGGTGTACCCGGACATGTCGGCCGGGCCTATATAGATGGCGTGCCGGTGCAGGCCGGTGCGCGACGGACCCTTCCGGAACACCTGGTTGCCGCCCAGATCCTCCACGGCCAGCGCCCCGCCGCCCCCGATCCAGAAGGGCGGTCGTCCGCTTTCGAAGTTTTCGGACCACGGCAATGGCGAGAACACGCGCACTTGCGCGACCCCGGTGAGCCCGCCGACAGTGGCGGTCACGGTGCCGGCCTGGTTCGAGGCGCGCGCGTCGGTGGTTAGCACACCTTGAGGAGACACGGTGCCCCCCGCCAGACCGTCGACCGCCCAGGTCGCCGATTGGGTCCCGACGAATCGGCCGCCGGCGTCATACGCCCTGACTTCGAAGTCGACGGTCTCCCCCGCGGACGCGATCACGTCGGCCGGCACGACCTGGAGAATGGAGGGCGTTTCTGTCGCCGGCCGCTCGCTACCGAGGTCCGGCGATGTCCCGGCTCGCGCCACGAAGCTGTCACTGCGGTTCCCGATGCAGTAGATCCCGACCTCGGATGTCAGGTAGAGGCGGCCGTACGCGACCGCGAACGACCCATAGATCTCGGCCGGCCGACTTTCCTCCGCGACCATCAGCGCGTCATGGTCGAGCTCGGTCGCGCCGGTCTGGCCTGGTTGCAGGATGGCGACGTTCCCGTTGGTCTCGGCGACAAAGAGCTTGCCGTCGGCCCAGACCGGCGACGCCTTGCCAACCGTGCCGACGCTCTGTTTCCACTGGACCGCCCCGCTCGCCGCGTCGAGGGCGTAGAGGTTGGCGGAATTGTCGATGACGTAGAGCCGCCCGTCATGCGCCAGCGGCGACGAGAACCCCACGCCCAACTCATCGGCGCGCCAGCGTTCGTGGGTGGCGGTGACATCACCGGTGCCGGTGGCATCGATGGCCACCACGCGACCCATCGTGGCGGCGTCGATGTTCTCTTCACTGTGTGCGGCGTACACGGTTTCGCCGACGAGCACCGGCGAGACGTTGATGCCTTGCTTGCTGAGGTGAAATTCCCAGACCTTCTCGCCGGTCCGTGCCTTCAACGCGTAGATGCGACCATCGGCGTTGCCGTCGATCCAGAGCCGTTCGCCGTTCACCACGCCGACGACTCCGACCGACTGGGTGTTGAGGTCCTCGACGTTGCCGCCCGGGGTCGAGGCCCATCGGACCTCGCCCGTGAGCTTGTCAAAGCCGAAGTTCCGGTGGCGGGGCGGGCCGCCGAGGTTGCCCCAGCCCGCACCGATGATGCTCAGCAGCAGTTGGTCTTCGTCCACCAAGGGGGTTGACGTTCGGCCCCCGTACCCTGAGGCTCGACCCAACTCCTCGGCGAGCCGCCGGCCCCAGACGATCGTGCCGTCTCGATCGAACGCGTTGAGTTCGCCGTCGATGTTCATGGCATAGAGATAACCGGTTTCCGGATCGCCAGTCACGCTGCCCCAAGCGAGCCGGTTGAACGGCACGGTCGTGTTGATCGGGTTGAAGCTGTGCTGCCAGAGCTTCGAGCCGGTCTCCGCGTTCCAGCAGGCCACAACTTCTTGTTCATCCACGCCGTTGCCGGTTCGTCCGTTGGCACAGACCCGCCCGTCAAAGACCGCCGGCGTTGAGCGTCCGATCCAGGCGTCGGACCAGATCAGGTTCTCGCCGTCGGGTGACCAACTCGAGACCAGACCCGTGATCTCCGACACGCCCGCTTGCCCGCGGCCTCGCCAACTCGGCCAGTCCTGGGCGGCGGCGGGAGCCACCTGGCACAGGACGATCGCGACGAGAAACGCCGCGGCCACCTTCGAGCCGTTTGCAGCCGTCTTCATCCGGTCTTTCCTCATGAAAATGGGGGAACTGCGGTCAGCGCGCAACATCGACACGCGACATCAGAAACATGCAAATATACTACACGGCGCCCGGCGGACTGGTCGCGCGGTTCAGCGTCGAGGCACGCGCACCCTGGTGTCCCGCGCCGCCGTGAATCACGACACCACCCGCTCGACGGCCCAGTACAGACCAGCGACGGCGATGGCGATGGAGCCGGGCACCACGATGCGCCGGTGATACCAGTCTTGCCGCCGGCACCAGCCAACCGCGACAAGCGCCGCGGCGATGACCGTCAGCTGTCCGAGTTCGATCCCCGTGTTGAACATGACCAGGCCCAGCACCCGTTCCTGCTCCGGGAGACCCAGGTCCTGCAGGACCCCGGCAAATCCGAGGCCGTGCAGGAGGCCAAAACCGAACACCACGACGGTGCGCCAAGGCGTCAGCCGACGTGTCAGGATGTTTTCCACGGCGACATACACGATGGACAGCGCGATCAATGGTTCAACGAGGGTTGGAGCCAGTCTCGCGACGTCGAAGACCGCCATAGACAAGGTGATGGCGTGGGCCACGGTAAACGCCGAGACCTGCCACACCAGCGGGCGGAGTCTCGCACCGAGCAGGAAGAGTCCAAGCACGAACAACACGTGGTCGAGTCCGCGGGGCACGATGTGGAGAAAGCCGAGGCGGAGATAGGTGATGCTGGTGGCCCAGACATCGCGCGTGTCGATGGGACCGCCGAGAGCAAATGGATCGCTCCGCGCACCACCCTCAACCAACGCCTGAGTCGTGAGGTCTCGCGCCTCATCGCGGATTGTCAGGTTCACGTCGGAGAACGCGCGCGAGACAAAGAACTCGAACTCGGTGGCCTCGGGCGGGACGGTGCCGGTCAGGCGGGCCGTCAGCCCGAGCACCGTGGGGATGTCCGACTCGGTGGCGGCTGGCGTCCCGTGGTCGGGAAAACTGACCTCAAACGGGGCTGGAGTCCCGTCGAAACGCAATCGCACGCGTCGCTCAAACAACCGGCGCAGGTCGTCGAGCCGGTCGGCGAACTCTGCCGGTGTCAACCCGGTCAGCGCGGCGACCAGGTCGGCGTCGTCGGCATCCTGGCGCGCGCCGAGGGCCAGGGCATCCAGATCGACGATGAGGTCGGCCTGGAACGTGCCATCGGCTCGCAACACCACTGTGGTGTCAGTGAACGCGAGCGGGTGCGCGGCCGTGAGCGCCGGGAACCCCATGCCGACAAGGCCGACAATGACGACCCTGACCAGCGTGCCCGCGAGCGCCAGCGGCCGGACGGCTGCCTGCGTCCATGGCCGCGAAGTGGACACCGAACAACCAGCGAAGAGGTGGGTGGCCCCCGACATCCGCCTATCGTACGACACGTGTCCGGGGGTACCCTGCTCTGATGTCCGGTGACACCTACGCCGCCGTGTTGCTCGCAGCCTCGAAGTGGCTCACCGACGTGGGCATGCTCTGGGTGGTCGGCGTGTGTGTCTTCCGGGTCCTGGCGGCCAGATCGGCTGAGCGCGACCTTCCATGGGACAGCCTGGGGATCGAGCGTCGACTCGTGCGCCAGCTGGGTGCGGCGTTGGCACTGCTGCTGATCGCGACCGCCGCCCGTCTCTACGCCCAGACCTACGCCTCATTCGGGCTCGATGAACCGGTCACCGGCGAGTTGCTCTGGCTGGTGGCGGATGGGACGCGCTGGGGGGGGCGCTGGCAGGTGCAGACCGGAGCGATAGCGATCGTGGCCGGGGCGCTGGCGTCCCTCAGCCTGCGGCCGTCGGCGCGCTGGAGGTGGGTGGCGCTTGGGGGAGCCACCTGCGCGATGGTTGGAGTCGTGCCGACCACCGGGCACGCGTTCGCCTTCTCAGGTGGCGTCGCGTTGCCGATGTCGTTGCAAATCGGGCATCTCCTGGCCGCCGGCATCTGGCTGGGTACGTTGCTTGTGTTGTTGTCCGCCGGGGTTCGGTCGACGACGACCCCCGCCACCGAGTCGGGTGCGGCCGTGTCCACGCTCGTTGACCGGTTTTCGCCGGTGGCGTTGGCGGCGGCCGCCCTGCTCGCCGCTACCGGGCTCGGGACGGCATACCTCTACGTCGACGACATGCCACAGCTATGGGGGACGACCTATGGGCGTGCGTTGCTGCTCAAGACCGGACTCTTCGGGGTGACCGCAGCATTGGGGGCCTACAACTGGCGTCGGGTCAGGCCCCGACTCGCCGAGCCGGAGGGTGTCGCTCGGTTGCTACGGTCCGGGACGGCCGAGTTGCTGGTCGCGGCGGTTGTGCTGGTGGTCACGGCATGGCTGGTCCACCTCCCCACGCCCCACGAATAACGCTCGCGCGGCGCTGACTATTCGACGGCGGCGTTGGGGTTAGGGGCGGCGGAGCTTGACGCGGTAGGGTCGCCCGCGCCGGAGGAAGTTGACCACGGTATCCGTGTCGGCCGCAATCAGGCTGAGTCGCGCGGCGGTGATCACCGTGTCCCCAACGTCTACGCCGCCCACACGATAAATGACGTCACCTGGCGCCAGCCCAGCGGTCTGGGCCAAGCCGCCATTGGCCACTTCAGTCACAAAGGCCCCCTCACGCAGCTGGAGGTTGTCCTCTTCCATCCGGGCGGTGAGGGTGGCGGTTGGCGCAGCGTCGCAGACGGTGGCGCCAATGTCGACCACGCGTGTGTCTTGATCGGAGAGACAGGCATACAGCGGGTCACCGGCCTGGGCGGCGGCGTTCTGAGCCATGCCCGCGACCGCCAAGGCGAGTACTGCGGCGGAGGCCTCTCGGGTCCACATTCCCGCAGTATATGCTACGCAGGCCGGGCTCGAATGCGCCGCGCTGGGGTCGCGCCGAGCCGCGGCGCGCGTGCGCGTGCCAGGGCGCGTCCCGCTCGGAATCCGTTACGCGGTGTGTCATGGTGTCCATGGTGTCCATGGTGTCTCGCAGTCGTCGGGTCGGGCGCAGTGGGCTGCGCGAGTGTGTCACCCTCGGGCTTGCGCTGGGCACTTTGGCGAGCCCGGCGGCAGCCGCGCAGGCGGATGCGGACCTCGCGGAACGCTTCGCCCAGCTCGCGCTCGATTGTGTTCACCAGGAGTACCCCAACAAGATTTCGCACGTACTCAACACGGACGGGGATGCCCTGCCGCCCCGCGCGTTGACGCCCGCGTTCTACGGCTGTTTCGACTGGCACTCCTCGGTGCATGGTCATTGGTTGCTCGCGCGGGTCGCGCGGCTGTATCCCGCATCGGGGGCCGCGGCGGCGGCCCGCGCCGCGCTGAGCCAGAGTTTGACGGTGGAGCACATCGCGGGCGAGGTTCGCTACGTCCGTTCGCCGGGGCGAGCGGGGTTCGAGCGGCCCTACGGACTGGCTTGGTTGCTGCAACTGACGACCGAACTGCGGGAATGGGACGACCCCGACGCCCGGCGCTGGCAGTCGGCGCTGGCGCCGCTCGAGACGGTGGCGGCGGAGCAACTCAAAGGGTGGCTGCCCAAGCTCACGCACCCCATCAGAGTAGGAGAGCACTCGCAGACCGCATTCGCCTTCGCGTTGATGTTCGACTGGGCCGAGGCGACCGGTGACAGGGAGATGATCGAGCTGATCGCCGAGCGTAGTGCGGCCTACTACCTCCAAGACTACGACTGCCCGTTGCGGTACGAGCCGTCCGGACACGATTTCCTCTCCCCGTGCCTCGCCGAGGCGGACCTCGTCCGCCGCGTGCAGGCGCCGGACGCATTCGCCGAGTGGTTCGGTCGGTTCTTGCCAGAGGTCCCGACCGATGGTGCGATATGGCTGCAGCCGGCGGTGGTCAGCGACCCGACCGACGGCAAGCTGGTCCACCTTGACGGTCTGAACCTGAGCCGAGCCTGGATGCTCGACGGTATAGCCGCCGGGCTCCCCGAGACGGACCCTCGCCGCGCGGCGCTCGTCGGCGCTGCTGCAGCGCACCGGGCGGCAGGCCTCGCCGCAGTCAGTGGCGCGCACTACGAGGGGGGCCACTGGCTCGGGACGTTCGCCACCTACCTCGTCACTCAGCGAGCGCCCCCGTAGCGAAAGTGGCGAGGCTTCGTGATGGGGTCATTTCGCCTGCGGCCCTTCCACTGCGGGCTAGGGTATGCTGTTGGGCTGTCAGTGAGCACCCGAGGAGAGGATCCCGTGGCAAACCAGTCTGAGACGTTCGACGAGGCACCTGTCTACACCCCGCCGGCCGCGTTTGCCGCCGGCGCCCATGTGAAGTCGCTCGACGCGTATCGTGCGCTGTACGACCGCTCCGTGACCGATCCAGAGGGGTTCTGGGCTGAACAGGCAGACGAGCGCATCAGCTGGTTCGAGAAGTGGCACACCGTCCGCCAATACGACTTTCACACGGCGGAGATCGCGTGGTATCTGGGCGGGAAACTCAACGCCTGCTACAACTGCGTCGACCGCCACGTCGAGGCCGGACGCGGTGGCGATACCGCGTTGATCTGGGAGGGCAACGACCCGACCCAGAGCCGCACCTACACCTACCACGACCTGCACGCCGAGGTCCAACAGGCGGCCAACGCGCTCAGGAATCTCGGGATCGGCAAGGGCGACCGCGTCTGTATCTACATGCAGATGATTCCGGAACTGGTGGTCGCGATGCTCGCGTGCGCACGGATCGGCGCTATCCACTCGATTGTCTTCGGCGCGTTCACCGCAGACAGCCTGGTGACGCGGATCAACGACTCCCAGTGCAAGGCGATCATCACCCAGAACACGGGGGTACGCGGTGCGAAGCAGGACATCGCGATGAAGGCGAACGCCGACAAAGCGGTCGAGAAGACGCCGAGCGTCGAGAAGATCCTGGTCGTCAAGCGGACCGACGCCGACGTCGCCATGGTCGCAGGCCGCGACGTGTGGTGGCACGACGCGCTGGCGGCGGCGGACGCCACCTCTGCGCCCGAACCGATGGACGCCGAGGACCCGCTCTTCATTCTCTACACCTCCGGGTCCACAGGCACGCCCAAAGGGGTGCTCCACACCACCGGCGGGACTCTGACCTACGTCGCCACCACT
>SXOW01000124.1 GCA_005778315.1 Acidobacteriota bacterium | reverse complement strand
TGTCGTGGCGCGATCGATCGACCGTGTTCCGACGCCACTTTGACAGCCGCGCCAGCCCATTGGCCCGGCGTGGCGCAAATGTGCGGTATATCGCCTCAAGGAGTCCGACCAGGTTGCCGTCGACGTCCAGTCGGCCGGCGCTGAAGCCCTCGCCGAACGTCAGGTGGCGATTCAGGAGGAGACCCAGCAGCATGCCTCGATCCCGGATCGTGACGGTGGCAATCGGGGATGCAGGCCCACAGTAGAGGCTCGTCCCGTCCCACAATTTGAGTCGGATACGCATGGCCTCCAGAGGACCCTGCAGGGGCGCGAGGAACGCGCGATCGAGCACGGTGGCACGCTGTGAGCCGCTCGGGAGGGACCATCTGCGCACGCCGCCGACCGTCCCAACCGACCCGACATCTGAGTGGGCAGACTTCATCTGGTGCTCCTCATGACGAGGCGCCCACCTGAAAGGCGGGCCCCTCCGTGTGTGTCCAGCGCCGGCCGATGACGGCCGAGAAACCACCGGTCGAGCACCAGGTGGCGGGTCAGCCATGGCGATCGCATCACGCCGTTCGCCAGCGAGCGCACGAGCCAGCGGGGGAGGACCCGGGGTCGGAGGCCGGTGCCCGTCGTGCCTGTGCCGAAGCGGTGGCGCAGCGTCTGTCGATACGGTTCCAGTTGCGTGCGGTCATACGGGACGTTGGTGGCGAGAATCGTGGCTGCGGCAAGCAGCCCGGATTCGATCGCCGGACGGATGCCTTCGCCGCTGTGGGCGTCGGCCAGGCCCGCCGCGTCACCGGCCAGGAGGAGACCGTCGCCGATCGGTCCTCTGGGGCTGCTGTTGGCGAGAAGGTAGGCATGCCCGCGAAGAGGAGCGGTGAGGCCCTCCGGCACGAGCTGCTCCGAGACGAGGGTGTCGAGAAGACAGCGCGCCTGGCGCGGGAGCTCACGGGCGTCCCGACGACCGAGTCCCACGTTCAGAAACGTCCCTTTGCGGAACGACCAGCCGTACCCGCTGAGGTCGTCGTAGAAGCGGAGCACGGGCGGCTCCGGCGTCTGCGCAAGCTGTTCTTCGGTCAGCGGCACCTCCATCTCGATCGCTGCAACCACGGGACGGCGTTCTTCCCCCCTACCGGTACGCGAGGCTGACTCCCTCGCCAGCCACCGCGCGGCCGGACAGAAGTGGCCGCCGGCGCCGACGAGCACCGGTGTGGCGATGGTGCCGTTGATGAGCCAACCATCATCGCGTCGGCGGAGGCTGGACACCGCTTCGCCGCACCGCAGGTCGGCACCGCACCGGCGCAGCAGGTAGTCGTCGAACTCGTAACGCCTGATGCCGAAGCTGACGGGGGTCGGGTACCGTGTCTCGAGGTCGGGACGGACCGCCGTGTCGCGGGCAGACCCCGTCAACAGCGCCGTGCGAAACGCGGTAATCGGTTGGAAGACTCGCCCGCGCCGATAGTCATCGACGTCCAGGTCGAGTAGCGTGATGACCGCGGGCGTGATCCAGCCTGCGCAGACCTTGTCCCGCGGGAAGTGCGCTCGGTCGAGCACGGTGACGTGCAGGCCCGCGCGATGCAACTCGCGGGCGCAGGTGGATCCCGCTGGGCCGCCGCCGATGACGACTGCGTCGTATGACTCCACGTTCATTCCCTGGCCAGCGGCAAGGCCTGTTCGATGGGTCGACGGTGCAAGTCCGGTGCCCGCCGCTGGTCCGGTCGGAGCTGCACACGGTCTTCACGACGGACGCCGGATGGGTCGTTCAGGCTTGACGCGGACTGTGCCTTTGCGGATGCGGGGATTTTTTCGGCAGGTCGCGGGGAAAACTACGCGACAGTTTCGCGTTGCCGCCCGGCCTCCATCGGGGACCGCCGACTCACGCCGATGCTGTGGTCACCGGCGGGAGAGGAATCTCGCACGTCACGGTCGTGCCGCCCTCCGGTCGCGGTTGCACCGAGAGCTGGCCGCCGAGTTCCCTCGCCCGTTCATGCATCGTTGCCAGGCCCCGGCCGCCCTTGGATGGTTCCTTCGGAAACCCGGTTCCGTTGTCGACGATCTCCAGGCGGACGTGGTGTTCGTCTTTCGCGACGCTGATCGTGATGATGCTGGGCGCCGCGTGCCGCAGGGCGTTGGTCGTCGCTTCGCGCGCAATGTGGAAGAGGTGGCTCGCGATCGTGGGGTCGTCCAGTCGGATCGGCGGATGGGAGAAGACCCGGCAGTGGCAGGTGCCATGCGTGGCGGTGCAATCGTTGGCCATCGCGATCAAGGCGTTCGCCAGCCCATCGGGCCCCGTGTCGACAGGCAGCAGTCCGTGCGCGATCTCGCGGACGCGCTGATGCGCGACATCCATACGAGCCGCGATCGCGCCAGCCCGTTCGGCGTAGGGAGACCCGTCCTCTTCGAGTTTCTTCAGCAGGCTCGCGACCAGGAGCGCGATGCCCGTCAGCTCGCCACCCAGCTCGTCGTGGAGATCGCGGGACAGGCGCACGCGTTCCTCGGTGCGTGCGACGGCCTGACTGCGTTCGAGGGTCTTCCGATTCGTGAGGTCGCGAATGACTAAGGTGAACCCCTGGTCCAGCTCGCTCACCGAGAGCTCGATCGGGAAGGTCCGGCCATCCTTGTGTTGCGCCGCCAGGTCGCGGCTGGTTCCGATGATGCGCGCCTCTCGCGTGTCACGGTACCGTGCGAGGTACGCGTCGTGCTGGCTCCGATACGGCTCGGGCATGAGCATACGGACGTTCTGGCCGACCACCTCCGAGGCCGCGTAGCCGAACATCTGCGCGACAGCCGGATTGACACTCTCGACCGTGCCCTGCGGATCGATGGTGATGAAGGCATCCGTCGCGGTGGTGACGATGGCGTGCATCCGCTCCTCGAGCGCGATCCGCTCGGTGACGTCGTGCAGCAGCCACACCTCGTGATCGGCCAGTCGATGACCGACCAGTTCGAGGAAGCGGATCGCGCCATCTTTGCGGGTCGCCGTGGATCGCAAGGGGGCGGGAAAGCCGGCGTCGCGGGCCGCATCGTAGTCCGCGCGCACGGACGCGGCGCGGAACCCATACAGCCGCGTGAACCATGCGTCTCGGGTCGACAGATCTTCGGGCGAATAGCCGGTGATTGTTGCGGCCGCCCGGTTCATCAGGATCGCCTACCCTCGAGGTAGACGGCCCCGGCTGGCAAGTGCTCGACCATGCGTCTGAAGCGAGCCGCCGCCACCTGGTCCAGAGCGACCTGCGCGCGTTCCCGTTCCGCCGCCACCTGTTCCGTCACGTCGAAGAACGTGACGACGACCCCCTCGATCCGGCTGTCTTCGGTGCGATAGGGACGGATACGACACACCAACGAGCGCCCGTGCTCCGCCGGCACCGTCTTCTCGATCGGCTGCAGTCCTTCGAGCACTTTGCGGCAATCGTCAGGCAGGCGGTCGTCCTCGAACCGGGGCGCGAAGTCCTGGAGCGGTCGGCCCACGTCGGTCGCGACGACGTTCAAGAGACTCGCAATCGCCGGAGTGAAGCGCCTGATCCGCAGGTCCGGTGACAGGAAGACGGCGGCGACGTCACTGCTCGCCAGCAGATTGGTCATATCGTTGTTGGCGCGGTCGAGCTGGTCCACCTTGTCCTGGAGCTGGTTGTTCATCGTGCTGATTTCCTCGTTCAGCGACTGCAGCTCCTCTTTCGAGCTCTCCAGCTCCTCGTTGGCGGACTGGAGCTC
>SXOW01000123.1 GCA_005778315.1 Acidobacteriota bacterium | reverse complement strand
GATGGCGCCGCTGCATCACCACTTCGAGCTGATCGGGTGGAGCGAGCCCAAAGTGATCAGTCGCTTCTTGATCGTGGCGGTGGTGTTCGCCTGTTTCAGCCTCGCGAGTTTGAAGTTGCGATGACCGAGTTCTCTGTGCGCGGGGCGAATGTCGTGGTGGTCGGTGCCGCCCGTAGCGGAGTCGGTGCCGCGCGGTTGCTGGCTCGGCGCGGGGCACACGTCACCCTCACCGAGCAGCGCCGGGAGGTGCCACGCGACGTTGAGCAGCTGACCGCCGACGGCGTCGAGCTGGAGCTTGGCGAGCACCGTCCCGACACCGTGGCGCGCGCGGACCTGGTCGTGCTGAGCCCGGGTGTCTCCCCACGCCTGCCGGTACTACGCCTGGCCCGGGACCGCGATGTGCAAGTCATCAGCGAGGTGGAACTCGCGTCGCGCTGGCTGCGTGGCCGCATCGTGGCGGTGACGGGGACGAAGGGCAAGTCGACGACCACGGTGCTGCTCGGCCAGATGCTGGAAGCCGGGGGTCGGCTCACGCTGGTCGGCGGCAATATCGGGACCGCGTTGAGCACGCAGGTCGATGCCTCCACGCCAGAGGCAATCCACGTCGTCGAAGTCTCCAGTTTTCAGCTGGAGCTCACCACGACGTTCCGGCCGTGGATCTCCGTGTTCCTGAACCTGCATGCGGACCATCTCGACCGGCACGATGGGCCCGAGGCCTATGCCGCTGCGAAAGCGCGGTTGTTTGCCAACCAGGAGGCGTCCGACACGCTCGTGTTCAACGCCGACGACGCGGAGGTCGTCCGTCTGACGCGCGATTGCCGGGCCTCGCGTGTGGCATACGCGGTCACCGAGCCGATCACGGAGGGTGTCGCCGTCACCGGCGACGCCATCGTGCGGCGCACCCGGGCTGGGTCCGAGCCGCTTGTCCCGCTCTCCGCCGTGCATCTGCTGGGGGATCACCTGCTGGGAGACGTGGTGGCCGCGACGGCCGTGGCTCATCGGGTCGGGGTGTCGGCGAACGCGATGACCGCGGCCGTCGATCGCTTTCACGGGCTTGAGCATGTGCTTGAGCCCGTGGGGGAGGTGGCCGGCGTGCGGTTTGTCAATGACTCCAAGGCCACCAACGTCGAGGCCGCCAGGCGCGCACTGGAGAGTTGCGGACACGGCCTCGTCGTCATCATGGGCGGGCGGTTCAAGGGCGGCGATCTGAGCCAGTTGACGCCATTGATTGCGTCGCGCGCCGAGGCTGTCGTGGCGTTGGGTGAGGCGCGCGACCGCGTCCTGGACGCGTATGGCGCGGTTGTCCGGGTGATCGCGGTCGACTGTCTGGAGGACGCGGTCCGCGTGGCTTACGGGCTGGCCTCACCTGGAGGCACCGTCCTGCTGGCGCCCGCGTGCGCCAGTCTGGACATGTTCGAGAACTACGCCGAACGGGGGCGGTTGTTTAAACAGGCGGTTGGTCGGTTGCAACAGGATGCGGGGGCGCGAGCCGGAACGAGTTGAGCAGTCCGAGGGGTTGGCGTCGCGGCCCCGGGGCTTCGCATGACGTGTGAGCAGTGAGCAGTCATCAGTTGGGTAGCGGCGGCGAAGAGTCGGCCGCTGGGAACGCAGGCCGTTTCGGTCTGCGAGGTGGATGTCTTGGCCCCGCGCCCGGCTGATGACTGCTGACTGCTTACGCGTCCGGTAGTAACCACGGCCGTACCCATTGTGTCGGGTCGGCGCGGCCCGATCTTTAGGGCCGCACTGTTGGCGCGTGGCCGCGCACGAGTAGAGCAGGTGCAGTATGGCGAGAACGCTGAAGTCAGACAAGCTGTTGTTCCTGGCCACCCTGCTCCTGGTGTGTATCAGCATGGTCATGGTGTACAGCGCATCGGCGTTCCTGGCCGTGGACCGGTATCAGCAGCCCCCGTACTACTTCCTGTTCAAGCAGGTCACCTGGGCTGCGATCGGCCTCTGTATCTTGAGCGCCGTCATGCGGATTGACTATCGGGTCTTGAAACAGCCGATGGTGAGCTGGACTGCGCTCGGCGCGTGCACGGTCGCCCTCATTCTCGTCTTCTTCTTTCCGCCGATCAGCGGGAGCCGCCGGTGGTTTGTTTTGGGTGGCATCACCCTGCAGCCCTCGGAGTTCGCCAAGGTTGCGGTGATCATCTTCACGGCCTCGTTGCTCGATCGCCGCATGGACTCGATCGACCGCGTGACCTATGCATTGGGGCCGCTCGTCGTGGTCTGCGGCGTGGTGTGCGGGCTGATCGTGCTGCAGCCAGACTTTGGGACCGCGCTCACGGTGCTGACGCTCGTGGGACTGATGGTCTTCGCGGCAGGGTTGAACTATCGCTACCTGATCGGGCTGACGCTCGTGATGGCGCCCCTGCTCTTCGTGGTCCTGGCCAGCGCGGACTATCGGCGCCGGCGCCTGCTGGCATTCCTCGACCCCTACGCGGATCCGCTTGGAGATGGGTTCCAGATCCTTCAGTCGCACATCGCCGTCGGGACTGGCGGTCTGTTTGGTCAGGGTCTGATGGGCGGCGTACAGAAGTTGGCCTATTTGCCGGAGCCCCATACCGACTTCATCTATGCGGTCATTGCCGAGGAGACCGGAT
>SXOW01000122.1 GCA_005778315.1 Acidobacteriota bacterium | reverse complement strand
CGAGGAAGGACCGGCGTACCAGCGTGCACGCCCCGTGCGCGGGAAGATCCGACATCGCTTCCAGGGCGTTGACGTCGTGGCGTTTGACCCGCCGGATGACCGCCCCGCGGGAATCGACCTCGAAGTAGTCCGGGAACACCAGAACCGCCGACGACACGCCGACGATCTCGGCGACCATCGTGCTGACCGCCGAAGGGTCCAGGTAGTCGTCGGCATCGAGGCGCATCACGAATTCACCCCGGGATTCCCGGATCGCGGTATTGGCACACACGGTCAACCCGCGATTCACCCGCTGGCGGATGACACGCACAGCCGCATGGTCATCAAGGTCGGCGAGGATGCCGGCACTGGCGTCATCGTCGGAACCATCGTCGATGACGAGCACCTCGATGAAGGGGTAATCCTGGCCAAGGACACTATCGACCGCCTGCCGGAGGAACCGGCCGTAATTCCTGTTGACCACGTACACGGTCACCAGGGGTCCGTCCGAACGTCCCACGGTCACCGACTCATCATAGTCAGCAAACATCCGCGGCAAGCCGGCCGTCAGTCTGTGGCGCGTGCCCACTCGACGGTCCGGCGCAACCCGGCTTCGAAACTCACCAGAGGCCGGTAGCCCAGCAGTCGTTCGGCTTTGCCGATGTCGGCGAGGGAATCGCGCACGTCACCCGGCCGGACCGGCCCGTAGGTGGGTGGCCGCAACGGACCTACGATCTCCTCCAGCGCGGCCCAGGCGCGATTGAGCGAAATCCTGGCGCCGCAGGCCACATTGATCACCTCGCCGGCGGCACCGGGGGCGTCGATGGCGCGAAGGACCCCATCGACGACGTTGTCGACGAAAGTGAAATCCCTGGTCTGCTCGCCGTCACCGTGAATAACTGGCCCTGTCCCCGACAACGCCGCCCGGATGAACAGCGACAACACGCCCGAATACGGCGAGGACGGGTGCTGGCGTGGTCCGAAGACATTGAAGTAGCGGATGGACACGGTCTCGAGCCCGTAGAGCCGGGTGAACAATGCGCAATAGCTTTCGCCGACGTGCTTCTGCAGAGCGTACGGAGAGCGCGGGTCGGCCGGCATGTCCTCCACTTTGGGCAACACCGGGGTGTCGCCGTAGGCCGATGAGGACCCCGCGTACACCACCCGGCGGACCCCGGCGTCCCGAGCGGCGATGAGGATATTGAACGTCCCGTCTATATTTGCCTGATGCGATGGTCGCGGTTCGACGATCGACTGCGGCACGGAGGGGATGGCAGCCTGGTGCAGGACGACCTCGCAATCCGCCGCGGCCTCGACCGCGATGTCGGGATCAGTGAGGTCCCCCGCGACGAATTCGGCACCATCGGGAACGTTGCCGAGCTGGCCGGTCACCAGGTTGTCCACCACCCTTACCTGGTGACCGCGGTCAAGCAAGGCCGTGGCCAGGTGCGAGCCGATGAAGCCGGCACCGCCGGTCACGAGGTAGCGCGCCACGCCGCCACCCTATGGTTCCTCTCGCAGCGCCAGCAACCACGATGAATGAGACGGTGCGCAGCCCGCATGGCCGGACCCTGCTCCACCGGATCACGACGCGGGCAGCCCGGGTCGGGGTCGTCGGTCTGGGCTATGCCGGATTGCCACTGGCCGTGGCGTTCGGTCGCGCGGGTTTCACCGTTCTCGGCGTGGACACCGATCCGGTGAAGTGCCGCACGATCAACGGCGGCGGATCGGACATCCCCGATGTGTCCGACAGGGAGGTGGCCGGGCTCGTCGCCGTCGGACGGCTGAGCGCGGTTGCTGCCCTGGAGGGGTCGGAGCCCCTCGACACGGTCAACATCTGTGTTCCGACGCCGCTGCGCAAGTCCAGGGATCCCGACCTCTCCCACGTCATCGCCGCGACACGGGCGGTAAAGGAGCATCTACGCCCTGGGATGCTCGTCATCCTTGAGTCGACGACGTATCCGGGCACGACAGAGGAGGTGGTGCGCGCCATTCTGGAGGAGACCGGACTGCTGGCCGGTGAGGACTTCTTCCTGGCGTTCTCTCCCGAGCGGGTTGACCCCGGGAATACGACGTGGACCACACAGAACGTGCCCAAGGTGGTCGGCGGGCTGACAGCGGACTGCTCGGCATTGGCCTCGGCGCTCTACCGCAGCTGCATCGACCAGGTCGTCGCGGTGAGTTCCCCGCGGACCGCAGAAATGGTCAAACTACTGGAGAACACCTTCCGAGCCGTCAATATCGGCATGGTCAATGAGATGGCTCTGATGTGCGACCGGATCGGCGTCGATGTCTGGGAGGTCATCGACGCAGCAGCGACCAAGCCGTTCGGCTTCATGCCGTTCTACCCAGGGCCCGGCCTGGGCGGGCACTGCATCCCGGTGGATCCCTACTACCTGTCGTGGAAGGTCCGGGAGGTGGGATTCGAAGCCCGTTTCATCGACCTGGCCGGCCAGACCAATGCCGCCATGCCACATCACGTGGTGGACAAGATCGCCGATGCCCTCAACCAAGACGGCAAGGCCCTCCGGGGATCGCGGGTATTGCTGATGGGTATCGCCTACAAGCCCGAGGTCGGTGATGTACGGGAATCCCCGGCACTGGACGTCCTGACGTTGCTGCTGAAAAAGGGCGCCTTCGTCAGCTATCACGACCCGTTCGTGCCGAGCATCACCGTGCAACTCCCGTCCGGCGGCGCCACCCTGACATCCGAACCCTGCACCCGCGAACTGCTGGCAACCGCGGACTGCGTGGTCGTGCTGACCGACCACTCGGCATTCGACTACACCGAACTCGTCGCGGCAGCAAAGCTCATCGTTGATACGCGCAATGCCGTGAGGACCGCGGCACCCCACGTCGTCAAACTCGGCGCCCCCAACGCGGGCAGGACCACTGCGAGCCGCGATGCCGTACTTTAGGTGTTCAACGGTCAGTCGGCGAGGCAGGTGCGATTCGGTGAAGCGATCACCGATACGTG
>SXOW01000121.1 GCA_005778315.1 Acidobacteriota bacterium | reverse complement strand
CTAGGCGGAGATTCGCTTCGACGAGCTCCTTCTTCGCGAGTTCGGCCAGCATCTCCCCGCGCATGATGGTGTGCAGGGTTCGCTCCAGCGCGGCCACTGGCTGTTCCAGGTCGTCCGCGCAGGTGCGGACCTCGGCTCGCAGTTCGCGCTGTCGACGCGCGATACCGCGTTTGTCCTCGTCCTTGATCTTTCGCCGGGTCATCAGTTTGAGTTGCCGATCGAGCCGGTCGATCTCCCGCTGTCGGTCCTGCATGCCCTCGGCCGCCGCCTTGACCTCGTCGATCAAGCGCCGCTTGACGGGCTCTGTGAATTCAATACCGCGGATCAGTCGAGCCAGTTTCACCTGGGCTCGAAGCAGGTTGCGGTAGTTACGTCGATACCGCGGTTTTTCCCGCTTGGGAATCGTGCTGACCTTCTTCTCGCGCCGGACCACATCCAGTCGCGCCTTTCGGATGACCTCGATCTGGGCCATGACGGCGCGGGCCCGCCGATTGATCCGATCGTCGTTCACCTCGTCGTCCTGGAACAGCACAAGCTCGCGAATCGTCCGCTCGCCCGCCTTCAGCTGCTCCCCCATGCGTATGACGGCCTTGCAAATGCTGGGCATTCGCGAGATGGACTTGATGACCGACAGCTTGCCGCGCTCGATGCGTTTGGCGATCGCGACTTCGCCCTCACGCGTCAGGAGCGGGACCGTCCCCATCTCACGGAGGTACATTCGTACCGGGTCGTTGGTTTTATCGATCGCGCTCGGCGTCAGATCCAGGTCGGCGTCTTCCGAGCCGTCCCCCCGCCGGTTGAGGAGGACCTCCTCGCGGTACCGCTGCTCGGAATCCACGACTTCGATGCCGTGATTGCCGAACGCCGTGAACAACTCGTCCAGGTCGTCCGACTTGGTGATCTCTCCCGGGAGGATCTCGTTCACCTCGTCGTAGAGCAGGTATCCCTTTTCTTTACCGATCTGAATGAGCTGGCGTACTTCGTCGAACTTTTCTTCGAGCGACAAGAGCGTTCCTCCTCGGCGGACCCGCGGCCATCCCCCTGGGGGTGACGGCGGCGGATACGTCCGGTGGTCACGATCGTAGTGATTCGAGCTTCGTCAAGAGCGCTTGCTTCTTCTGCAACAGCAGGTCAATCTCCGCCAATGCCGACGGTGTAGCAAGGTGCTGGCATCGGTCAATCTCGTGTTGGAGCGTCGCGCGCAAGCGCTCGCAACCGAGTCGTTTGAGCGCGTCCCCACAATCGCGCGCTGAGGCCACCGCGCCCCTGGCCTCAGCGACACGGGCGATCCACGTGGCTTCTTCCGGACTCAACCGCTCGCGGAGCGTGTCGAGAACGGTGTCGGCCGGCCACCCGACCAACGAACGCGCCGTGCTGAGAATCGGCCCCGTCGCCAACCCGGCCAAGTCCTCATCGTCCAACCCCTCGATGACCGCCAAGGCCTCTTGGGTGTCGCGGACAAGCGCCCAGATGAGCCCCTTCTCCGCGGCTTTCAGCGTCCGACGTACGGTCGAACCCTGCGGCTCATCGAGCGTGGTTCGGCGTTCCACCGCCGCTTTGCGAATCTCGGTACGAACGACCTCTTCGAGCACGCCGGTCTGATGCGCGAGCCTGTCGGCGAAGAGGTCCCGCGTCGGGGCATCCGGGATTCGCGCCGCTACGTGTAGCATCCGATTCAGGAAATCCCGACGATGGTCGCCTCGCGTCAGGTCATGCTGCGCTACTTCCCGATCCAATAAGTATTCCAGATATGGACTGGAAGTGCGTAGTTTTTCGACAAAGCGCGCGGCCCCGTGTTTCTGGATGCAGCTGTCCGGGTCCTCCCCGTCGTCCAACGTGGCGACGTTGACCTGCATGCCCTCCGCGAGCAATAGCTCGCCGGATCGTGCGGCGGCGGTGGCCCCGGCGGGGTCGGGGTCAAAGCTCACGACGACCTTGGATGTGAACCGTTTGAGCAATCGCACCTGCTGCTCGTTCACCGCGGTGCCGCAGGAGGCCACCACATTCTCGACGCCCGCTTGCACGGCTTGGGCCAGGTCGAAGTAGCCCTCGACAAGGACGGCGTAGCCCGCCTGGCGGATCGCGGCTTTCGACACGTGCAGCCCATACAACGTCCGAGACTTCGAATAAATCGCGGTTTCAGGGGAATTCAGGTATTTCGGTTGTTGGTCCTTCTGAAGGGCGCGCGCGCCGAACGCGACGACGGACCCGGTGTCACGCGCGATCGGTACCATGAGGCGATTACGAAACCGATCGGCCAGTGGCCGGCCCTCGCGGGCGACTGCGAGGCCACTCCGGACGAGCATGGCGTCGGCATACCCTCGACCTCGGAGGTGGGCCAGGAGGCTGTCGCCGTGTGGTGGTGCGAAGCCGAGCCCGAGCCTCGCGATGGTCTCGCTCGTCACGCCGCGCCCGTCGAGGTGCTCTCGTGCCTGGCGGCCGCTGGGGCCACCGAGTTGTTCCTGGAAGAAAGCGGACGCCGCTTCATGCGCGGTAAGCAGGGCTTCGCGTTCAGCTTCTGCCGCCGCATCCTCATCGGTTGCAGGTTCGGGCACCGGCACGCCAAAACGTTGGGCCAGGTGTCGCACCGCGTCCTGGAAGCCGAGTTTTTCCTGGAGCTCCAAGAACTTGAGCACGTCTCCGCCGGTGTCACAGCCGAAACAGTGAAAGAACCCCTTGTCGGCGTGGACATGGAAGGACGGCGTCTTCTCCGAATGGAACGGACAGAGTCCCCGGAAGCTGGACCCGGCGCGCTTCAGCGGCACGTAGTCCTGCACCACTTGCACAATGTCGGCCTGGGCTTTCAGGTCGTCAATGAACGTTTGGGGAAAGAGGCCCATGTCGTGTGCCGCTCAGTCCTTCAATTCAGCGCAGGTGATGGCCCTGCCACCGTCCTCGGGAGCTGCCGACGAGAATCGGATGACGAGCGGATGCGCGCGAAGAAACTCCGCGATTGCTCTCCGAAGTTGTCCGCTGCCGTGCCCGTGAATGAATCGCACGACCCGTGCCTCACCCATCGCCGCCTGGTCCAGATGCTTTCCTACGCGTTCCAACGCGTCGTCGACCCGGCTGCCGATCAGATTGAGCTCGTCCAGCCGGCCAGCGGGTTCGTTGACGTGAATATTGACCCGGTTGCGTGGCGTCTCGGCCACTGGTCTGGCGACACCCGTCGTCAGCGTATGCAGTGGCACCCGCACCCGTTTTCCGCGAACCTCGACTTCCGCCTCAGTGCCATGGCACGAAAGGACCTCCCCGTCGACGCCCAATGTCGACACCGTGACCCTGACGCCCCGAGCAATCTGGATGGGCCTGCCGCCGGTGGCCGAGGTAGCCGCCGGTACGGGTGGCCGAAACGGCTCGGCGATCGTGTCAAGCGCCGCTTGGGCCGCCGCGCGCAATGCTCCGCTGTCGCCGGTAGACAGGGGCGTTTCGTGTCGGCCGGCTTTTTCGGCCGCAACCCGTTCCAGGGCAGCGGCGCGTTCTCGGAGCGATCGGACGACCTCGTCGACTTCCTCCCGAGCGGCTCGAACACGCTGGTCAAGCGATTGATTGCCGCCGGCGCGGCTGGCACGCTCGCGCCGGTCCAGGTCAGTCTCCCGCGCCTGCAAGCGGGAGAGGAGCGCCGCCTGTTCCACCTGACGTTGGTCCAGTTCGCGTGCTTGTCGGTCGAGCCGATGACGGTCTTCGTCGAGCCGGGCGAGGTGGTCGGCCAGCTGCGACTCCCGCACGCTCCGTAGGGCCGCGGCGGCGGCAATGATGTGCGGGTCGAGTCCCAGCCGGCCCGCGATTTCCAGCGCAAGACTGCGGCCGGCCGAGCCGTAGACCAGCCGATAGGTGGGCGCGAACGTCTCCGGGTTGAACCCGAACGCCGCACACGCAACCCCCGGGGTGGTGGCCGCGTACGATTTGAGGGCGTCGTCATGGGTGGTGACAACGACGTGGGCGCCACGCTGTCGAAAGTGCTCCACGACCGCACACCCCAACGCGCCGCCCTCGATCGGGTCGGTGCCCGCGCCAACTTCGTCCAGCAGAATCAGACTTGGCACGGAGAGACACCGGTCCATGTTGACGATGTTGGTGACATGACCAGAGAACGTGCTGAGGCTAGCGGCGATGGACTGTTCGTCGCCGATATCTGCGAATACCGATCGGAACACGGGCACCCGAGCCCCTGCGGCCGCGGAGATGTGGAGCCCGGCTTGAGCCATCAGCGAGAGTAGCCCAGCCGTCTTCAGCGCCACCGTCTTGCCACCCGTATTCGGCCCGGTGATCACGAGCGCCCGTGTGGGTGGGGTCATGATGATATCGACCGGCACCGGTTCGAGACGGTCATCGGTGTCGGTCGCGATCCCCAGTCGCCGGGTGACGCTGGGCATCAACAGCGGGTGTCTCGCGTCGCGAAGCTCCAACGACTCGTCGTCGCCTACGGTGGCTTCCACGCCGCCCACGACACCCGCGAACGCCGCCCGGGCTTGCCGCACGTCGAGGTCTGTCGCCACCCGGAGTGTGCGACTCAAGTCAAGGGCACGGTGTCGGAATGCCGTCGAGAGCAACACGAGCACACGACGGACTTCGGCGCGTTCTTGCTCGTCCAGCGCCACGATCTCGTTGTTGATGTCGACCGTGCTGAGCGGCTCGAGAAATAGACTCGCGCCACTCGACGAGGCGCCGTGCACGATTCCGGGGATGGCCGTACGATGCTCAGCCCGCACCACCAGCACAAAACGCCCGTTGCGTTCGCTCACCACCTGTTCCTGCAGATACCGCGCAGTCTCGCGGCCTCGCAGATAGGCCTCGAGGTTGCCTCGCAGGCGGTGGCGCTGCTTCCGAAGACGACTCCGAATGGTCTTGAGCTCCAAACTCGCGTCATCGGCGACGGCCCCGGACGCGTCAATCTTCGTGCGCACCTCCGCGCACTCGTGGTCCCAGGTGGCGACGCCGCGGACAATCGCCGACAGCGCAGGGTACGGTCCACCAGTCGCGGTCGTCACCGAACGGCAGACGCGTTGGACAGAGCCAAGAAAGGTGGCGAGCGTCAGCAGTTGAGTCGGTTCCAGCGGTTGAGCCTCGATCGCCAGTGCCGCAAGGGTCTTGTCCAACTGCGGTGGCGCCTCGAGCGTCATGGGCCCGTTCGCGGCCACGAACCGCACGGCCTCGGTGGTCTCCGCCTGGGCCGCTCGTACCGCCCGTGGGTCGGTGAGCGGCCGCAGTCGCGCCAAGGCCTCTGCTCCAAGTGGCGTCAAAGCGCACGTCACCACGGCCTCGACAATCCGGTCGAATTCGAGGGTCCGGAAGACTTCTGTCTGCATCGAAGTCGGCAGGATGCCGGTCGCCTCGCCAGGCCGCAGGCTGGCGCTGTGGCAGATGTGAAATATGGACGACGCCGCGCCCACGACGTCGTCGTTCGGGTGTTCGGCTCTCCGTGAACTCCTCAGACGCTCACCCGGGCAACCGAAGTATAAGAAATACCACGCGCGCCGAGCCACGCTCAACTGCGCTCGGACCCGGCCGCGACACCTGCTTCGCTGCGGAGGGGGCCGCCCGGGATTCCGCGTACGACCGGGACCGCCGCTTCGGTGCTGGGCACCCGAGACTAGCGGTCGCCGTGGTTGAATCGGCTGGCCACCGCCGCGGCTCCGAATCCGTTGTCGATGTTGACGACCGCAACCCCGGTTGCGCAACTGTTGAGCATGGCCAGGAGCGCGGCGACGCCGCCGAAGCTGGCACCGTACCCAATACTTGTCGGCACGGCGACGACCGGGACCGAAACGAGACCGCCGACGACGCTCGCCAGCGCCCCGTCCATGCCGGCCACGACGATGACGACGCGTGCCGCTTCCAGACGAGCCTGCTCCGCGAGAAGACGATGCAGGCCGGCCACACCGACGTCGTACAGACGCGCGACCCGGTTTCCCATCACCTCGGCGGTGACCGCCGCCTCCTCGGCGACAGGCTGATCCGACGTGCCGGCGGACACCACCAGGATGGTGCCTTTTCCCGTCGATTCCGCCGCTCCGGGGCTCACGTGGCTGACGATCCGTGCGCGGTCGTGGAATACGGCGTCGGGGACGCGGTCGAGGACCGCGGCGTAAGCGTCAGCGTTGGTCCGGGTCACCAGCAAGCGGTGTCCGGCGCGAACGATGGTCTCTGCGATGCGCGCCACCTGGTCGGGCGTCTTGCCCTCACCAAACACGACCTCCGGGAATCCCTGGCGGAGTGCCCGATGATGATCGATCCGGGCGAAGCCCATGTCTTCGACCGATGCCGCCCGCATGAGCTCAGCGAGCCTCGTGTTGGCCGTTTCGACCGCCAGCGCGCCACTCCGCACATCCTCGAGGAGTGTCTTGAGGGGTTCCGGTTGCATACTCAGGTCTCGGGGGGCAGTTGTGTCGGCGCCGGGTAACTGATCTATCTTACACACGCTCGGTCCTCGGCCGGGCCGACTCGGCGCGTCCGACCAGGCGTCTCGACGTCAGGGTCGCGCGTGCGGATCGCGCGACGGATCCGAGCCCGCTCGACAGTGTCGCGGGTCGGGATGAACGAGAACACATATGGCTACCCAGATGACAACGGCGGCGGGACTTGAGGGGGTGGTCGCAACCTCATCCAAGCTCTGCTACCTCGACGGGGAACGTGGCGTCCTTGCGTACTGTGGGTACGACATCCATGTTCTGGCACGGGAGGCCACCTTCGAGGAGGTGTGCTACCTGCTCTGGCATCTGCGGTTGCCCACGCGCGCGGAGCTGGGTGATCTCCACACGGAATTTGCACGGGCCCGGCCCCTGCCTGATGGCGTCGTCCGCTTGATGCGCTCGCTGCCAGACGGGCACGCGATGGACGCGGTGCGCACCCTGGTGTCGGCGTTGGCGCACTACGATCCAGACGCGGGTGACGACTCACCGGCGGCGGCGCTTCGGAAGTCGGTCCGTCTGACCGCGCAAATCGGGACGCTCGTGGCCACGCTGGGGCGACTGTCGGCTGGCGGAGGCGTCATCGAACCGGACCCGGTGCTTGGGCACGCGGCCAATTTTCTCTACGTCTTGACCGGCGAGCGTCCCAGCGCCCTCGCGACAAGGGCGTTTGACGTCGCGTTGACGCTCCACGCTGACCATGAGCTGAACGCGTCGACGTTCGCTGCCAGGGTGGCCGCCGCCACCCTCACTGATCTGCATTCCGCGATCGTCGCTGGTGTGGCGACGCTTAAAGGGCCACTCCACGGCGGTGCCAACGCCGAGGTGATGAAGCTGTTGTTGGCGATCGGTGAGGATGCCGACGACGACCGCGTGGACGCGACGATTCGCAAGATGCTGGCCGCCAAGAAGAAGGTGCCTGGCTTTGGGCATCGCGTGTATCGGACTGAGGACCCGCGGGCGACCCACCTTCGCCAGATGTCGCGCGACTTGGGTGAGCAGGCACACAATCGTCGCTGGTTCGACATGTCCCAGCGGATTGAGACCGTGATGCTGGACGAGACGGGTATTCCCGCAAACGTCGATTTCTATTCAGCGTCCACGTATCACACTCTCGGCATTGCGCTCGACCTGTTCACGCCGATCTTCGCGGTCAGCCGTGTCGCCGGGTGGACGGCCCACGTGCTCGAGCAGTACGCCAACAATCGACTGATCAGGCCGCGAGCCGACTATACGGGGCCCCAGTATCCGCAGACGTTCCTCCCATTGGATCGGCGACCATGACGGGACGGCAGACTATAATGACGGTCCCTGCATGGACCAACGCTACATCCGCAACTTCTCCATCAT
>SXOW01000009.1 GCA_005778315.1 Acidobacteriota bacterium | reverse complement strand
TGGATTCGGGCAGGTCATGCTGGGTGCCATTCGCACGAACGACTCACCGGTGTCGACAGAAGACACCGTGCCGCTGGCCCGTCTGCTGAACGAATATGAAGTCGTGGCCGTGCCGGCCGACGCGCCGTACCAGACATTCGAAGCGCTGATAGACGACTTCCGGCGCAACCCGGAGAGTATCAGCTGGGCCGGTGGGTCGGCCGGCGGCATCGACCACATCCTGGTGGGCCTCTTGGCACGTGCGGCTCAGGTCGACCCCGGCCGCGTGAACTACATCGCGCACGCTGGCGGAGGCGAGGCCGCGGTGTCGGTGATGGGGGGACATGTCTCGGCCGGCGTCTCCGGCTTCGGAGAATGGAAGTCGTACGTCGGCACGGGGCGGATGCGCCTGCTGGCCGTCTCCTCCGCGGAACGTATCGATGGCGACGACACGCCCACGATCCGCGAGGGTGGGCTTGACGTGGCGATCGCCAACTGGCGCGGCATCGTCGCGCCTCCCGGGATCGACGCCGAAGCGCGGGACTGGCTGGTCACCGCGCTCGCCCGGATGCGCGACTCGCCATCGTGGCAAGAGATCTTGCGTGCCAACGAATGGGAAGACAGTTTCCTCACGGGGCCGGCACTCGATCAGTTTCTGACGCAGGAGCGGGCCACCGCCGACGAGGTGTTGCGCTCGATCGGACTCGTCCAGTAAGCGGCGCGACATCCCGATGTCACCAGACCGGAGACTCGCGGCCGTGCTCATCGCTGGGAGCGCCGCTTACCTGTGGGGCGCATTCCACATCAGTCCGCTCTCCGGGCAATATGCGGCGGTGGGGCCACGGATCTTCCCACTCATCATCGGCGCCGGGCTGCTCGGAAGCGCGGTGTGGATCGCACTGCCGACCCAGTCTGGGTCAGAGCTATCACCGATCAACTGGCGGGTTGCCGCCGCCAGCGCGGTCGCCTTTCTCGCCTATATTGGCGGCTTGAACACGGTTGGGTACCTGCTCGCCACCACCGGGTTCATCGTGCTCGAGTCGAGACTGCTTGGCAGTCGGACATGGACGCGCGATCTGATCGTGAGCGTGACGATCACGGCCTTCGTGTATGTCGTCTTTCGACTGCTGCTTGGACTCAGGCTGCCCGCCGGCCTGCTGGGCTAGTCCCCTGGAACCATGTCGGCCCTGACGCAACTCGGCGACAACCTGGCTCTAGGCTTCGCGTCGGCCCTGGCGCCGCTGCACCTGCTGTTCGGGGTGATCGGCGTGACCCTGGGCACGGCCATCGGCGTGCTACCCGGCATCGGTCCGGCGATGACCATCTCTCTCCTGCTGCCCCTGACATTCGGCATGAACCCGGTCGGTGCGTTCATTCTCTTTGGAGGCATCTACTACGGCGCGATGTACGGCGGGTCGACCACGTCGATTCTCGTACGGATGCCCGGCGAAGCGTCCAGTGTCGTCACCGCGCTGGACGGCTATGCCATGACCCAACAGGGTCGTGGCGGGGCCGCCCTGGCCACGGCGGCCATCGGGTCCTTTGTCGCCGGCACCTCCGCCACCATCATACTCACGCTGATGGCGCCGGTCCTGGTGGAGGTGGCGCTCGGATTTGGACCGACAGAGTATTTCGCCCTGATGGTCCTGGCGCTCACGGCGCTGGGTGGCATGGCTGGAGACGCACCCGCCAAAGGGGCGTTCGCGACCTTTCTGGGATTGGCGATTGGGACCGTCGGTATCGACATCCAAACCGGCCAAGCGCGTTTCACGGTCGGCGTCGCTGGCCTCCTGGGCGGTTTGAATGTCGTGATCGTGACCGCTGGACTCTTCGCGGTGGGCGAAGTCTTCTGGCACGCGGCCCAGCCGCGGACGTCCAGAGAGGAACCGGCGGCGCTCGCGGGGTCGGTCCGGCTGACGGGCGAGGACTGGCGACGCTCACTACCCGCCTGGTGCCGCGGCACCGTGATCGGGTTTTTCACCGGTGTCCTGCCAGGTGCCGGCGCCACCGTCGCCAGCTTCCTCTCCTATGCCGTCGAGCGTCGGGTCTCACGCACGCCGGAGGCATTCGGGCACGGAGCCATCGAGGGTGTCGCCGGACCGGAGGCGGCGAACAACGCCAGCGCCGGTGGCAGCCTGGTGCCGCTGCTGGCACTCGGGATTCCTGGCTCCGGCACCACCGCGGTCATGCTGGCCGCCTTCCAGATGTACGGGCTCCAGCCGGGGCCGCTGTTGTTCACCCAGGAGGCCGGGCTCGTCTGGGGGCTGATTGCCAGCTTGTACGTGTCGAATGTGCTGCTCCTCGTGCTCAACCTGCCGCTTATCCGGATTTGGGTGCGGATGCTCGATGTCCCGAGGTCGTTGCTGTTCGCGGCCGTCCTGGTATTCGCCACGTTGGGCGTCTATTCCCTCAACAACAACCTGTTCGAGGTGCTGGTGGTGTACGTCCTGGGGGTCATGGCCTTTTTCATGCGGCGCCACGGTCTGCCATTGGCGCCCACGGTGCTCGGCGTGGTGCTGGGGCCGTTGATGGAGCAGCACTTTCGCCGAGCCATGGCGATCTCGGGTGGGGACGCCACGGTGTTCCTGACGCGACCGGTCTCCGCCGTCATCCTCGTGGTGACGGTGGTCGTGGTCCTGCTCCCGTTGCTGGCGCGAACACGATACGGCCGGTCTATCTCCCACCGGTAGGCACGTCGGCGGGGTCGCTATCCTCACTGGTGGTGACACTGAACTTGCGGTAGTTGCCGTACCGGGCGGTGCTGCTCGTGCGGGCTCCACTGCGCTGGCTGTACCGCTCGCGCATCTCGGTGGGGACCCACAGGCCCAGACCGGCGTTGTGGGTAAACCTGACGTCAGCCACTGCTTCAGTCGCCGGCACGTCGCGGCCCACGGCCGGGTGGTTCAGCGTCACCTCGGTTGCGAAGACCGTGCCCTCGTCCGGGTCGATGCAGAACGTCCCCGCCGACGGCAAACTGATGTTCTGGAACCCCCGGGTCAGCGTGGGCGTCTCCGTTTCGACATACCGAATGTCCCAGGCATCGGCATGATCGTCGCCACAGCCGATGCCCTCGCGCTCAAACCGAAACCGACGGGTGTTCGACGGGAGGAGATAGGACAGCGCGTAGGTCGGGATGTTGAACGTACGGCTCGTGTCGCCCAGATTGTAGCGAGAACTCTCTTCGACGATGCGTCGAGCTAGCGCCACGGCGGTCGTCGTATCATCGAGAAAAAGCGACGCGAGACGGTCCTGACGATCGCGCACGCGTTGGCCGTTCACCTCAAACACATCCCGGAACCCACTCCAGGCTGAGTCCTCTCCGAGCCGCACCAGCAGAAACTCAGAGCGCAACTGGATTCGTGTGGGGTTGGAGCGACCTCGTCGGAAGTCGGACTGACGATAGTCCTCCTCCATCACGACGGTCGAGAGTGCCGTGACGTACACCTCGACATACGCGGACGCCCGGGCGATGACCTCGTCCACCGTCATCGACGCTCGCTGCGTCGCGTGCACCGAGCCGGCCAGGCAGCCAGCTACCGTCACGACCAGAGCCCCTGCACGCCGCCATCCTGCGCCCAGGCGCTCGAATCCGAGCATGCCAGTGAGTATACGCGCCGGTCGCTCAGGCCCGGACCCAGGCCGGGGCTCGACCAACATCGGAGATCCCCGGGCCCTACGCGGATTCGAGAGCACCGGACGGAATGTCGAGACCCACGGCTCGCATGATCGCGAGTGCATTGCTGCGGGTCACCGGCCCCGGCTTCAGGCGGTAATCGAACCGCATTTCTCCCTCGACCAGCGTGTCGTCGAAGTGCACGTTGCAGGTCTGCGGCGCCAGGTCGTCGGCGATCTCGGCCAGCGCGAGGTCATGGGTGGTCACGAGGCCAGTGGCACCGAGGGCCAGCAGAGACCGGATCAGCCCACGGGCGCCCTCGGTCCGGTCGTGCGAGTTCGTCCCGTGGAACAACTCGTCGAACAGACACAGCGTAGGCCCGGCTCTCGCCAGGTCTACGACCTGTCCCAACCGCAAGACCTCCGCATAGAAACGAGATCGGCCCGCCTGCAACGAGTCCTCGATACGAAGTGTGGCGCCAAGCCTGGCCGGCGAGAGTCGCAACTGGCGCGCGCGGACCGGCGCCCCCATCAGCGCCATGACCGCGCTGACACCAATACTGCGCAGCAGGGTCGTCTTCCCGGACATGTTCGAGCCGCTCACAATCCGGATCTGCGGTTCAGCGCCGAGGGTGATGTCGTTGGGTACCGCCTCCGCCACCGGGATCAAGGGATGGGCCAGGTCAGCGGCCTCGAAGACGGGCGGGGTCGTCGGGTCGACCACCTCCGGGAACGGGTCCGCGGGATGTTCGTACGCGTAGGCACTCAACGCGGATAGCGCTTCGAACTCCCCAATCCCGTCGAGCCATCGTGCAACAGCACCGCCGTGACGCGCCCGCCAGCGTTCAACCGCGAAGGCGAGGTGCACGTGCCAGAACAGGAGGACGGCGATGGGCGTGAACATGATGTTGTGGGCCCAGTCGTGACGCTCAAGCAGCCGCTGGAGCTGCCGCACCGCGTCAGTGATCTCGCCGTCGGTCGTCGTGAGCGCGCTACGTATCGTTGACAACCGGGACGACGTCATCTGCTCGGCCCGGACGATCCGGCAGACCTCGCCCAGCACCACCAGTTCTCGGGCGGGCCCGTCAGCGGCGTGGAGCACGTGGCCCGTGCGGGCGGCGAACATCCGGACGAAGAGCGCCATGGCGAGCAGGGCACCCGTTGGTACCGCGATGCTCCCGCCTTGATTCCAGATGAGAAAGGCCAGCAGGGTCAGGACGGTCAGCACCACCGCGGTCACCTGTGGACCTCTCCCCGAGAGCGTCGGAGCCGACTCGGCCCACTGCACGAGTGTGGCCGGATCCACGGCAGCACGCATGTCGGCGCCAGCCCCGGCCAGCTGCTCCCGCATATCGACCCGAGGTCGCAGGTCAAGCACCGCAGCTTGGCGATCCTGGGCCGTGTGTCGGTCCGCTGGTGTCAACAACCAGGCGGCCAGGGTCGATTCGCCGGCCCGGGTTTGCGCCGTGTTCAGGAGTTGAAACAGTGACCCGGTTCCAAACAGGTCGAGGTCCTGACTGAAGAGATGATCGGGGTCAACAAACTGGTGACCGGTCTGGCCCATGCCCGACCATCGGTCGTCCATTCGAGCCAAGCCGTGCTCGTACCAGGCGACCGCCCGCTCGACCCGGTCTCGGGCCGACAACACGCGGTCGTGGGCCACCACCAGCGCAATGAAGACCGCGGCCGGAGCGGCGAGCCACCAGACCGACATCCACGCGCCGTAGACCGAACCCCAGGTGAGCAGGGCGCCACCCAGAAACGTCCCAAGGCGGGCGTGGCTGATCCGATCCGCTTGCTGACCCAGCGTGGCCGCGTCGCGTTGTCGTTCAGCTCGGAGCCGTTCGTAGGTGCTCCGCGGTGACGCCGAACCGTTGCGGGTGCCAGAAATGGGGGGGGTGGGTGATGCAGTCACCTGTTCGTATCTGGTGAACTCTACGCGTCCGGGTCAGTTCAGGACGGCGAATTCCGCTGGCCCGACAGGTTGGGCCGCGCCTTGGAAGATGGCGTTGAACAGCAGTTTGAACGTGCCCCGGGTCTGCGCGCGGAACGCGATCTGGCTGCCGAGCGTCACCACTGATCCACGCCCCACGCTGAACGCCACCACATTGGCCTGGTTGCGCAGAAGGGCATCTCCCAGCAGCCAGCCACTCGCCACCAGGTCCTCTTCGTCCGGGTAACGCGACACCGTCTCCGCCACGATGTCGAAACTCGGCGTGAGTCGGTAGGCCTGATCGAAACTGAAGAAGACCGGCCAGCGTTCCGGCATGCCGAACGCGACCGGATGTCTCGGATTGAACTCCTGTTTCAGCAGCGACCCCGGGCCGTAGAACCTGGCAGTAGGCTCCACCACTGGGTCGCGAGGCGCACGCAAGAGCTGCGCCAGGCTCTGAAACGCATCCCGGACCAGATCGGTCGCCTCGCGCGCGCCGCGCGGGGGTGGAGCCGGCGGTCGCACGCCGGATAGTGGCAAGACCGGCTCAATCGGAAGGTCCAGCAACTCACGGGCGGCACTGACGGCACTCCCCAAGGCCACGAGGGTGCCACCGTTCTCCACCCAGGCAGCGAGCTTCTGCCAGCCCGCATCCCCCACGCCATACGCCCATCGCCAGGAGTCTGCGTGGCGACGCGAGTCGAGACCGGACACGATCTGACTTCGGGTGGTGCCGGACGGCAATACGATGACGTCGTACTTGTCCGACAAGTCGCCGTCGAAATCGAGCGACGACACCTCGGCATGTCCAAGTTCGTATTGCTCGAACAGCCATCGCATCCAGCCGCCCGGCACGTTGTTCGCCGCACGCCACAGTCCTATCCGCGTCCTGGTGTCCCATCGGAATCCGGCGACGTTGGGTGGCACATCGATACCCGTGACCCCGAGCCCGGTCTCCTGCGCTACGGCGCCAAGAATACGCGTGGCGTCCTCGCTGGGCGGGACCACCCAGGTGCCCGGCGCATACTCCCGTCCGTTGCTCCTGAACCGGTCAGACACCCGCGAAAGAGTCACCCCGGCCTGCTGGAGTCTGGCGACCGCCAGGAAGCTGGCGTTCGACTCGGGCCCGATCGCGTACCCCCATCGAGGTGTCGCCGGCATCGGTGTCCGCTGCGGCGCAATCGCCGCGAGCTGCCCCAGATCAGCGCGCGCCAGATCCTCCTCCACCGGTTGGTCGATCTGGTCGACGTCAACGCCCATCAGCAGGCCCAGCGTCTGCGCGGTGACGTCGTAGGGCGCGATCGGGGGACCACCCGGGTAGTACCGAAGGTCCGGATACACCTGGATCTCCAGCATCGTCTTGGCGAACGCGCCAGCGGGCTGGGCGAGCTGGACCACCCAGGAGCCGGCCGGATAGCGTCGGTTCCCCGCGGTGAAATCGTTTCGCGCCTGGTCGATCTCGACCTCGGCCGTGTGGAGCAACTCGAGCAACTCGTAGGTGGCGAACGGGTCGCGCTGGTCAGCGCTGATCACGAAGGCGTACGGCGCCTCGTCGCGTGTGACCCAATCCCGGTGAACCTTGTAGTAGTTCTCCATCCAGGAGGTGCGATTCTTCGACACCTGTTCCAGCGCCGCGAAGACCGCCGTGTAGCCGTAGTCGACGATGTCGCCTAGCCGCCAGACGCCCTTGTCGTAGGGCACCGGGAAGTTCACTCGCGCGTCTTGCGGTCCGAGCGGCACCTGGAAGCCGGCCGGGTTCACGAATGGGTCGGCGATGTTGGCACTCGCGATCTCGGTCAAGATCCGCGCCTGCCCGTGGTACACCATGTACTGGCGGGCCGGCGCCCAGAGGTCGTACTCGTCAGCGTAGACCACCCCGCCCTTGCCCTCCGACACCAGCGCACCCGCCATCGCCATGCCGACTTGCGCCTGTCCTTCAAGCAACAGCGGATGGATATTCGGGTCGTGCGGGTCCTGATAGGGGGGGACGAAGATGCGAGCCCCGGTGGTACCCATCTGGTGCATGTCGTGGGTGACCTGCGGCTTCAGTTCTCGGTGAATGTCCAGCGCCAGTCGTGTTTCGATCTGGGTAAACATGAACCAGTCGCGGTTGTCGTCGTGACCTGCGTAGTGGTGGTAGAGGTCGGGATAGATCCGCGTGAGGTCGGTGTCTCTCGTGTCATACCAGTGGTCAATGACCAGCAGCTGTCCGTCTGGGTTTTGCGAGGGCACCATCAGCAGCACCACGTTGTCGAGCATCTCCGCGATCTCCGGGGACGCGTCGGTGGCCAGCCGGTGGGCAATCTTGATGAGCGTCTGGGTGTTGCCGACTTCGGTCGAGTGAATCGTCGCGTAGAGGAAATAGAACGGCACCCCTTCCCGGGCGAGCGCCAGGGCCTCTGCTTCCGACAACCCTCGGGGATCGTTCAACCGGTGGTTGATCTCCACCAACCGATCGAGACGGGACAGATTGGCGGGAGAACTGATGGTGGCCAGCACGTAGGGATTGCCCAGCGTGGTGGTTCCCCGACGTTCGTAATCCACCCGATCGGACTCCCGCGCCAACAGCTGAAGGTAGTCGAGAATGCGCGGATACCGGGCCAGCTCGCCGTCGGCCCCGATGTCAAAGCCGAAGAAATCCGTAGGATGCGGGATCTCTTGCGAGACGGCAGGCGCCGCGGTGCTCAGCCACACGCAGAGAACGGTCAGCGGCGCGATGGTCGAGCGCATCATCGTAGGAACCGCCGCAGAAACGAGATGAACGCGTGCGCGTCGGCAAACGTCGACGCCAGCCCCAGCGAGACTCGGACCGCGCCGGGGCTTTCACCGCCGTCGAGACAGCGCCCGAAGTCATCCTTGGTCATGCGGGCGCCGCTGGCGGCCAGACAGCGGTCGAGTTCACCTGGTGACAACCCCAGCGCCACCTCTCCCGCACCGGGGTTACAGAAACAGCCGGTGCGTAGCGCGATCCCCGATTCGGCCGCGCTGCTCTCCAGGGCCGTATGGCTCACAGCCGTCCCGGCCTTGTCATGCACGCTGAACGCAATGGTTCCCCCGCGCCGCTCGGTCGTCAGGGGGCCAAAGACGGTCACCAGCGGCGAAACGTCTCTATGTCGCAGTCGGCCCAAGGCGTCGAGCAACCAGCCCGTCAAGCAACGCACCCGTTCGTGAACCCGCTCCAGTCCAACCTCTTCGAGGAAGCTGAGACCCGCGTCCACCGCCGGAATATTGGAGTAGTCCAGCGTCCCATCCTCGAACGCCGCGGCCCCGTCCGCCAGGAAATGCCGATCACCCTGCACCGAGGCCACGGTAATCGTGCCCCCAGAGAACCACGGCCGGTGCAGTTTCTCCAGCGCGACCCGCTTCGCAATCAGGCAGCCGACCCCCGTGGGGTGTCCGAACATTTTATAGAAAGACAGCGCGACGTAGTCCGGATGTACAGCGCTGAGGTCGAGCCGGTTTGTGGGAACGAACGCGGCGGCGTCCAGCAGCACGTCCCACCCCTGCGCCTGCGCGACCGCGATCCACTCGAGCGGATGCTGCACACCCGAGAAGTTTGACTGTGCGGGGTAGGCAAACAGGTTGTGCGCGCTGGCGGTACTGCGGTCGGGCAACTCGCCGAGCAGCCGCTCAAGACGCGACTCGTGCACGCGGAGGTCGGGCGGCTCGACGGGCACGTAGGTCGTCCGGGCGCCGTGCGCGCGATCGAACTCACGGATGCCGTTCACCGAGTTGTGATTGTCGAATGTCAGGAGCAGCTGGTCGCCCGGCTGGAACGGGTAGGCCTCGCCCACCAGTTTGAGCGCGTGACTCGCGTTGGCGGTAAAGACGACCGCGTACTCGTCCGGCGCCGCGTTGAAAAAGGTGAGGATGTGCGACCGGCAGCGCTCGATCAGGGCGCCGGCCAGCGCCGACGCCGGGTTGATGGAGTGCGGGTTTCCGAGCACGTGGCTGGTCAGAAACGCCGCGTGGTCCACGACGACCGAGGCGGGGTAGAGGCCTCCCCCGGTGTAGTCGAGGTAGATGATGCCCTGCTCATCCAGGCGCCGAAACTCGGTGGCCCGGATGGCGTCGAGGGCGGTGGTGCCGTTGTAGGTCGGATAGGCCTCGAGGAACGCGGCGTAGTCGCGATCAAGCGTCTCGCTTGGTGATGTTGATGGCGACGACGACATAGGTACCTCTGGCCAGCCTATCACCGGTTTGATCCAGGTTCCGGCTCGACCTATGCTGGATCGGATGATGAGACTTCACAACGGTGCGTGGACGCTTCAGCGTCTGACGGTCGTGTTGGCAGTGTTGGCGACCCTGGGCGACGCGTGGGGCGTCGTGGCGACCGGGGCCGCTCAGGAACCGGACCGAGCCGAGCGGCACCGGGTCCCGGCCGACTTCATGAGCTATCAGGGCGCGCCGTGGCTCGAACGCGAAGAGCGTATCGCAGAGGAACAGCCGGACGCGGTGCTGGATGCCATGGCGCTGGAGCCGGGCGACGTGGTGGCGGACATCGGCTGTGGGTCCGGGTACTACGCGCGCCGGATGGCGTCTCGGGTGGGGGCTGGGGGGCGTGTTTACTGCGTCGACATTCAGCCGGAGATGCTCCAGATCATGCAGGAGCACGCGGCGCGCGAAGGAATCACCGGGATTGTGCCGGTGCTGAGCGAGACCGATGACCCGAAGCTCCCGGCGGGCGAAGTGGATTGGCTTATTCTCGCCGACGTGTACCACGAGATGTCCGAGTTCGAAGCGATGCTCGACGCCATGCGTCGGTCCTTGGCGCCGGGTGGCCGGGTGGCGTTGCTCGAGTATCGGGTCGAAGACGGGACGGGCGATCATCTGAAGGCGGACCACGCCATGTCGGTCCGGCAAGTGCTCGCCGAGTGGTTGCCGGCGGGATTCGCCCTGGTTGATCTCCTGGAGTTTCTGCCGGGACAACATCTGTTCATCTTGAAGGCGGCGGGTGACGCGACGGTGCCCGGCGGGCCGATCGTGAACATCGATCTGCTCGACGCGCTTGAGGCAGGGCTCGTCGAGGCCAATGCCGTGGGCGACGGCGAGGCCGGAGTCACCGTGCGGGTGCGGAACCTGAGCGACCAGCGGCTCGTCGTGACGATGCCGGCGGGTATGTCATTTCACGCCGCGGACGGCGCGTCCGACACGCGCGACATGGTGTCCCGGCGGGACGCGGCGGTTCGACTCTTTGACGGCGAGGCCCGCGACTGGGCGGTGCGGTCCGTGGGGCGACAAGGCACAAAGCGGGCTCCTGGTTCTGACGACGCCCTGAACATCGCGGCGCCGTCGAGCCTCCCCGCGCTCGACGCGCTGATGCACCAGATGCAAGCAGGGACTTATACCGTGGCCGATTCTTCGGTGCTCTACCTGCCGCGTGTCGAGTCCGTAGAGCAAGCGGCGGTATGGATTGTGGAGGAGGACGCCAGTTACGACGACCTCTTCAGCGCCCTGGACGACCCACGGATGCCGGCCCAGTATGCCGTCGCCTTCGCCTTGGTCTACTGTGACCGGGCCGGGGTCGACGTCACGGCCACGCGGGTATGGGCGGACCGGGAGCAGGTCTTCGGCGTGCTCCGAGACCCCGGATTGGCTGCGTGGTATCAACTCAAGACAACCGGACGCACGCCACGGTAGCGATCCAGCTGCTGCGCGAAGCCACGGTGCCGCCGTCGCATCCTTACGCCGTCGCGCTGGACGCCGTCGCGCTGGCGCTCGCCGGTCGTTGCCCGAACTTGCGCCGGTAGTAGCGGGTGAAAAGGGCGATTCCCGGAATCCCGATGAGTGTTGGCAGGATCCACGGCAGGATGCCGAGCGCGCCGGCAAATGAGTAGTCCCACACGCGCTGCAGTCCGAAGACGGCGAATGCGGTATGGAACGCGATACCGCCACCCAGCATGGAGCCCATGTGACTGTAGAACCAGCCCATGTGCTCTGCGCCAGGGTTGCGCATCAGCTGCAGCATGCGTGCGCCGGTGAAGATGCCCACGGGACTCAGTGCGAGGAGGATGGTGGACGCGTCGGACCAGTAGGTGAGAGCGAACAGGATGACGCACACGCTGCCGGCGATGGAGACCCATGCCAACGCCAGATGGGTTGGCGTCCGGAGCGTCTCGGGGCGCCGCCGAGTCTGGACAGCGCGCATGGACTGGCGCACGGCTGCGAAGGTCGCGATGCCGAGATACCCGAGGAACAGCGAGAAGCCGTAGCGTTCCGGCGTCTCGGAGACCGCGAGGCCTTGGGACTGATACGTGATGAGGCGCCCCAGCGAGGCGATGACCGCGGAGCCGGTGACGAGATAGGCGCAGTTCGCGTAGATCGCGCCGAAACGCTTGTGCGAGACGCCACCCTTCCGAGCGAACACCGGAATCCAAAACGCCCCGAGCCCTATGACGCCGGCGATCACGTGGGCGCCAACGACGAGGTTGAGAATCAGAGTCATTGTGTCTCTCCTTCTGGGGTAGAGGCCAGCCGTGCGTCCAGCACCGCCACGGTCTCGTCGCACCATGCGATTTTTGAGCCGACTGAATGGATGCCCATCCGCAAGGCGATGAATCGATGTAGCCCAGGAGCGGAGAACTGCTCCGGGGGTTTCCCCGCAGCCGCGCGCTCCTCACTCTCGACCTGAAGCAGCGCCGCATGCCACGCCGCCATGCGAGCTCGTACGTCGAGCATGAATCGGCGGGTGGCGTGGAGGTCGCCGACCTGGTCCATGAAGAAGATCTGGGCCAGGTAGGAGAAACGCTCGCTCCCCACTTCGGGCCCCCCTGTGAGCCACAGGATCAGCCCTTCGCGGCCGTCCGGCGTGCGCGTGTACACCGTGCGCGGCGGGCCCTTGGGCGACGGCTCGGTGTGACTGGTCAGCCACCCGCGACGCTCGAGCCGTTTCAGCGTGGGGTAGATCTGGCTCAGCTCCGCGGACCAGAACTGCCGGATCCGCTGGTTGAAATGGGTCTTCAAATCGTAGCCGCTGGCCGGTTCTTCGAGGCATCCCAGAAGGATGTGTTCAAGACTCACGACGTGAGTATATAACTATATACATAGTTGTCAAACGCAACGCAGGCGGTGGCCTGACGGTCACCTGAGGTCAGCGAGGGAAATCGGCCCGGTCAGATAGTCAATCAGCTCTCGGTGCCACCAGTCGCCAGTCTCAGCCCGCTCTGCCGGGCTCGTATAGCGGTAATCGTAGTACGCCAGTCGCAAGTATCGGGGCCGGCCGCTGGGAAACGGGCTATCGCCCATCAACGCCGTGACCGCAGGCTCGCCTTCGAGGAGTCCAACGAGCAAGCGGGACCACCAATAGCTGTCTCCCCGCGGGTCGAGCGCCGCGAACCAGAACTGCCAATCGAGGCGCGGTTGGTGTGGAGCCACCAGGCCAGGTCGGCGGCTCGGGGGCCCCGGTTTCCAGCGCAGGTGCCACTCGACCCAGTTCACCCTGTCGATACTGGCTTCCACCACCAGTTCTGGTCGTTCCTGGGTCATGACCCGGAACAGTCCGTATCCGTTCACGGACCGGAGCGGTCTGACCCGCGCCAGGATCGGTTCCGACCACGACAGATCGAGACTCGGGAGGCCGCGACGGTCGAGGTCCCGGACGATCTCGCCGGCAAACGTCAGTCCCCCCAAGCCAAACAAGATGAGCGCGCCCGCCGTGGCGACGCCTCCACGCCACCTGTCGTGGCCCGCGCGAGCCAGGCGCGGGCTGACAGCCGGCTCGACGTGCCGAAGCTGCCGAAGCCGAAGGAAGAAGACGCCTCGCCGCCAGGCGCGGTCGTCCACGACGGTCAGGCACAGCGCCACGGTCAGGAGCGAGAAGAACGCGTAGTTGCCGGTCACGCCGATGACGACTTGCAGGAGCACCAGGCCACCGCACGCGGCCAGTCTCCACCGGCGCCATCGAGACGGCGCGAACAGCAGCCACGGCAGCACCAGCTCCACGAAGAACATGCCCGCGGCGGCGGCCTGGTGGACCCAGATAGGCAGGTGGTGCACATACCAACCGGTCCACAGCGGCAGCGGCTGCGTCTGATAGTGGTATGTGAGCGCGGTGAGATTGGCCCACGTCGGGTCGCCGCTGGCGAGCTTGGTGACGCCGGACAGAAACATCAGGCGAAAGAGCAACCACCAGATCAACCAGCGGGCCACCGGCGCCGGCGGCGTCTCCGCGGCGAGGCCGGGTCGCCACCCGGGCGGTGCGTAGAAACAGGCCAGCAATCCCGTCTCGAGCAGCAGCGTGTCCCATTGGAACGCGAGAAACGTTTGTCCTCCGATGGTCAACGACAAGTAGCTGACCCACAACATCCAGAGGACCACCCTGGGGCCGATACCGGCGACGAGCAGGCCAGACAGCACGACGCCCGCGGCGCAGAGGGTTGTGAGCGTGAGATCGCTCGACGAGAACCACAACAGGCTGGGGAAGTCGGCGTAGGCCGTGGGTCCAAGGGTGTCGAACAGTCGGTCGAAGTAGTCGGTCGCGGGTAAGATGCCATTAGCGCCTATGAGCCCACCGACCTGGACGGCGAGAGACGCGAACGCAATCAGATAGATCGACCCAAGCAGCCGCAGGAAGATCCAGCGCGAGAGCAGATACGAGGGCGGATGGCTCGCCACCGGCAGATGTCAACAGATCAGCGTCTTCGTGAGCGGACCGTCTGGGCCAGCCGCGCGGCCACGCCCTGGCCCTGGCTGCTCATGCTACTGCCGCTCGTGACCGTCGGCACGTCGACGCAGGGACCAGGTCCCGCCACACCCTGGGTCGAGGTCACCGCGCCTCGAGCCTTTGACGAGGCACCGGAAGGGGTCACCCAACAGTGGGATGTCACCTATCGCGTCGATGCGACCATCCGGTTGCCGTTGCTGGTCGCCCAGATTCCGATCGTCTCCCGGGACCGCGTCGGCGTGACGAGCTTCTCCGCGCGTGACTTCACCGCTGATCACCGGAACGGGCTGCGCGCCTACGAGTTCTACGCTGCGTCATTCCCAGAACGAGCACGCGGGTTGAATCGGCTCGGGTTCCTGAGAGAAGCGCTGACCGTCACGCGAGGCCGGATCACGGAAACAGCCCAGTTCGGGGTCATTTCCTCGAACCGTGAAGACACGATGACGAAGGCCGAGGAGGTCGTCGACCACGACGCCGAGGTGTTGCCCTACTCGGTCATCGACAGTCTCATCCGCCCTGCGACAGCCAGGAGCCGAGTGGTACGGCTGGCGCTGGCCGGCAGCTGGAACAGTGCGGCAAGTCTGCACAACGACGTCCGCCCCAGGTGGGACGACGAGGAGCCGGCCGACACACGGTACTTCGAGAATCGGGGCGACGATCGGTATGCCACACCGCTCGCGTTTCTTGGGGGGCTTCAAAAGAGCCTGCAAGATGTAGCGGACGCCGTCGCGGCCGGAGAGGACCCGCGGCGCACACACCGGTATCAGTCGTACATCCACAACGGTCGTCTATTCCGTTTCGAGGTTCGGAGTGTCGAGCGCGACGCTGAGAGGACGAGGGCGTGGGCCGAGGCGGGGTGGCTCGAGGACCCGAGCACGCTCCGACGTGTCGAGTACCGGCTGCGCAACCAGCGCGGTCAGGAAATCGATCGGTTCACACTGTGGGTGGAACTGCGACCGAGACGGGCCGACAACCCGTTTCCACCGCCACACCTGCCGGTCGCGTATGAATATGAGCCGGGCGCCTATCTGCGGCTGAGCGCGGTACGGGTACCCAGTGCCGCGCCAGGTCATCGCTAGCCGGCACGGGACGTCCTCCCGTTGTCAGCGTAGGAAAGTGACCACAGTGCGTGTCTCACCATCGCGAGAAAACGTAATCTCGACCTCGTCCCCGGGCTTGTAGCGATCGGTGACACGCCGAAGATCGCGATAGCTCGTCACCGCTTCGCCGTCGATCGAGGTGATGATATCTCCCAGGAGATTGGCCCGCGGGTTCGTCCCTCGAAGGCCGGCGGCGGCAGCGCCGAAATCGGGAATGACCTGGTTGATCAGCACCCCAGGCACCCCCACCCGTTGCGACACGGTCTGATTGACCTGGCTGCTGAACGGCGTGATCCCGAGTCTCGCGGGCGTGTACTCACCGGTCGCAATCAACTGCGGGACTACCCGCTCCACGATACTCACCGGTACGGCAAACCCGAGCCCAGCCGACGTCCCGGACGGACTGAGGATCTGAGAGTTGACCCCGATGACCCGTCCCGCGCTGTCGAGAAGGGGCCCGCCGGAGTTGCCCGGGTTGATCGCCGCGTCGATCTGGATGACGTCCTCGATGACGTCACCCGTCAGCCCCTCGATCTGCCGGTTCAGCGCCGAGATGACCCCGGTCGTGAGGGTAGCGCTCAGTCCAAACGGATTGCCGATGGCAAACACGCTCTGACCGACGCGCAGGTGATCGCTATCGCCGCGCGCAACCGGTCGCAGGCTGCCCTCCGGAGCATCGATCCGCAGGACCGCCAAGTCGTGCCGTCCCGACCCACCAACCCACGTCGCCAGATAGCCGGTCTGGTCATGCATGACCACCCGCGCCTGGTCCGCACCCTGCAGTACGTGGTAGTTGGTGACGATGTGTCCCTCTTCGTCCCAGACAAATCCGGTCCCAGAGCCTCCGGGCACAGTTTCGCCACGACCGAAGAAATCCGACCGACGTGTGAGCGTGCTGATATACACCACCGAGGGACTGGTGCCCTCAAACAGATCGACGACCGCCTGCTCGTCCGATCGGAGGTCCGTATACGGTTCCGGGACCTGCGACGCCTCGACATTGGCCACCGTCAGGCTCCCGACATCGGGGGCGTCGACCAGCGCGGTCCCGGCCGGCTTCACCTCAACCGTGCACGCCGCGGCGGCCAGCGCAACAACGAGTCCCACGAGCAGGCCCGCACGTGGTGTACGACTCCCGACAGACTCGGTGGTGATAGCGTCAGACATGTGGTGATCCCTCACGTTTGGCGTTGCGGCTCACGCACCCGCAGCACCCTATTTCAGAATACCCCAACTGACTTTTCGGCTGCAGCTGAGGGGGGGCATCCTGGCTGCGACCCTATAATTCCACGTGCTCATACACCGCGACATCCGGCCGCTCTCGCTCCTGCCTGTCCTGCTGGTCGTGCTGATCGGGACCAGTTGCGTCGCCACGCGCCCGAACGAACCTGCACCGACGGCCACATCGGACTCGCCACGGGAGGCGCCCCCCCCGTTCCCTCCCCCAGCCCCAGAGGTCGCCGAACCGCGTGATCCGGCCCGCACCTGGATCGTGCTGTTGGGTACCGGGACGCCGGGGTCCGAGCCGGATCGGTTCGGCCCGGCAACGGCCATCGTCGCCGACGGCAACGCGTATCTGATCGACGCCGGACCGGGTGTGGTGCGGCGGGCGGCGGCAGCATCGATCGTGAGTGGACTGGCCGCGCTGTACCCCACCAACGTCCGTGTCGCGTTCTTTACGCACCTCCACTCGGACCACACGCTCGGCTATCCAGACTTGATCCTCTCGCCTTGGGTCCTCGGGCGGTCGGAGCCGCTTCGGGTCTACGGTCCCCCCGGTGTCGCGGCGATGACGACCGCCCTGCTCGAGGCCTACCGAGAGGATATTCGTGCGCGTGTCGAAGGTCCCGAACGGCTTCGCCGTGACCATCTCGCGGTACAGGCCCGGGACGTGATGCCTGGGCTGATTTTTGACGATGGGATCCTGCAGGTCGACGCGTTCGCAGTGCCTCATGGGACACCGGATCGGGCCTACGGATTCAAGCTGACGACGGCCGACCGGACCATCGTCATGTCGGGTGACAGCGGTCCCTTCGACGGCCTCGCAGCGGTGGCGACCGGCGCAGACGTGCTGATTCATGAGGCGTATGGCGCGGAGGGACTCCGCGATCGTGATGCGGAGATCCAGCGGTATCACGCGTCGGAGCACACCTCAGCCATCAAGGTCGGCCAGATCGCGTCCGAGGCTGGCGTCGGCATGGTCATTCTCACCCACCAGCTGCATCTTGGCGGTGAAACGGAAGACGCGTTGGTCGACCAGGTCCGCCTCAGCTTCGACGGTGAGGTCGCGTATGGACGCGACTTGGACGTGTTCTAGCGTCCGCGCTCGCGGCTCCTCGTGCTGCTGTCACCGCCGGCCGCGCGGCGGCCGACCGCTCTACCACTGGGCGCCGTACGCAGGACGGGCCCGTCGTCCGATCGGAACGCGGGCCCGTGCTGCGTGCTACCGAAGCAGCGCTACGCTGAGGCTGGCTAGACGTGCTTGTCCAGCAGCGCCGCCAGCTTGTCCTTGCTCGTGACGCCGACCGAAGCCTCAACCACTTCGCCGCCCTTGAACAGCAGCAGCATGGGAATCGAGCGGACGCCATACTTGGACGGCGTGTCGGGATTGTCGTCGATATTCATCTTGCCCACCGCGACGCGGCCCTTGTAGTCCTCGGCGAGTCCGTCGACCGC